>NZ_PQLP01000044.1:0-20460 GCF_002918965.1 Acinetobacter sp. ACNIH3
GCTAGGACCTTCTCTTGAGTAGATTCATCTTGCTGTTCAAGCCACTGATTAAATAGATCTGTCGTAATGACTGTCCACATACCACAACCAAAATATAGATTATAGTCTATATTTTAGAGGCATTATGTTTGTTTTGCAAATGAGAAAGGATAGGCAATAAAAAAGCCCGACATCCTGTCGGGCTTTTCCATATTTGGCGCTTAGATCTGACTCCTGTCTGATCTCACGTTCCTTGTTGTTCATCTTATTCTTTTTATCTGGAGCATCCTGCTCTCTATGTCTTCATGATAGGAAATTTCCAGTATTGCGGATAGCAGCAAAGGGCCGAGATTGGTATGAGCCAGGGCTTACAAAATAGCCTAAATTTTATCCACAAAAAATGTGGATAATTTTGGACATTGAGGCATTGATAAAATTTGAAAAACCTCAAAACTGACTATTTTTTAGTCAAATTTATTGGCAAGAAGTATCAAAACCGCTCATAAAAAAGCCGACTTGTTTCAAAATCGGATTTTTGGGCATTCTTGGATTTTTCTATTTTTATTAAGTTATTGATATTTATATTAATATACAAGTGTATTGCGTATAACCGCCATTATGTTAAATAGAGGGAAAATCTATTTTTAAAGTGATAAAATTATTGTAGTTATTTTAAGAATAGCTGCTTTTGATACTTGATCATCTATCCTAATTAAAAACTGTTTTTTAATAATTTGGAATATAAATAAGATTTAGTTAAAATTAACATTATTCATATAAATTAAAATTATGTATTACATTTACTAATAATTTAAAATAATTAGTAGAAAAAAATTATGTTTTAATTATTTCTTTGATTTTATAAATTGAGAGTAAAAAATGATTAATACGGAATTTTCAGAGTGTATTTCTGCATGTACAAACTGTTCACTTATTTGTACTGAATGTGCAACTTCTTGTTTAAAAGAAAAAGATTTAGAGATGATGCGTGAATGTATTCAACGTTGTCTAGAATGTGCAGATATTTGTCAGTTATGTGTGCGTATGCAACAACATAACTCACCTTTCCTCAAAGAGATTTGTGAGCTTTGTGCTAAGATCTGTGAATATTGTGCGGAAGAGTGTGAAAAACATTCACATGATCATTGTAAAAAATGTGCTGAGGCTTGCCGTCAGTGTGCAGAAGAATGTCGAAAAATTGCCATGTAAAATACTTCAATAATGTTAATTATATTTAGGCTTATGATGTCATAACTTCTATTGTTTTTTACTTCTATGGCTTAATATAATATTGGGCTGAGTATTGAATATTTAATATAGTACAAGGATTGAATTTTCAAATTAAGCTAAATTAAGATTAAAATCGTGGAAGGAAGCAAAATAAGTTAACATTTTGCTTCCGACCGCATCAAGCTAGAGTTTTATTTAAATGAAGCTATTTAGTATTCATTAAATTAATTAAAATCTAAATCTAACACCTGCTCCATATAACCAACCTTTTTCAGAGTTTGATTCTATTTGCCACGACGTTCCATCATTCCCTTTTGAATAGTCATAGCCAATGTCAATATACGGCATGATCTTTTTACTGATTTCATAGCGAGTTTCAAGCCCTGCTGTCGCACTGCTTAAACCAGTTTTTTTCGCATATTTAGAATCATCACTAAAGACCACATCCAACTCTAAATAGGGTTGAATAATCAACTTTTGCGTAATCAGAAAATCACGTTCTGTTTCTAGGCTAAAGCCCGCATAACTGTCTTCTCCCGCATAGAGATAAGCATCAGTTTCAAAGAAATATGGCGCCATACCATGTAAGCCAATCACCGCATCAACACTTTCTTCTGTATCTTTGCGATGATCATCGAGTTCAACTTTTTCACTGCGATAACGTGCACCAATCTGTGCATCCCAAAAGTCTGAAATCATACGGCTATATAAAAGTTTGGCATCGTAATGTGCATCATGCGATTCTTCTTTATCGGCATGAACTTTAATAAAAACCTTATTTTCATCTGTGCCAATACGGGTTTCAAACTCTGACTTTAAACCGCCTGTGCCATCTTCATTGACAAGCCACTTATTGTCCACCGTCGTAATCGCATAAATTTGCGCACCGTGTTCTGAGCGATGATCATAATGTAAACTCTGCTGAGCATTCGCATCGGGTACAAGATGTAAATGATTAACCGTAGATGTTGCCTGATGTTGTGCATGATTCATCTGACCATGGTTCATTTGTATCGACTGATTTTGACTAGAAGATGCAACAGCAGCTGTCACTTTTGCAGGTGCACTATGATCTTCGCCATTATGTGCCAAACTCACTGCGCTAATCATCAACAACGAGCTTGCTAAAACAGTTTTAGAAAAAAGATTAATGGTGCGCATGTTGATCTCCTTTCTGTACTTTTTGATCTTGCTGTTTCTCTGTTGATTTGTGATGCATTGGCTGATGACCTGCATGTTGATGGTTCATCGGTGCTGAATGTGCAGCATGATTCATTTTCCCCATCATCTGCATGTGTTGTGCATGCTCTTGTGCAGAATGTTGTGAATGATTCATCTCAGACATGGCTTGATGATTCATTGATGGCATATTTTTCCCATTATTCTGAGTAGTTGAATGATGCCCTTCGTGCGCCACACTTAAGGTCGTTAAACTCAATACCGCAACAGAAAAAATCGCTTTCAATACAAAATTAGTGATGTGCATGTTCAGCTCCTTTTTGCTCAGTTGCTTGGTGAGTTTGAGTCGAATTTGTACCTTGAATTGGCGTTGTAGATACTTGTTCATCGCTAACATTCGCCACGATTAACTTGTTCATCATCCCCGCACTCATGTGATACAACAAATGACAATGGATTGCCCATTCACCCAATTCATCCGCAGTTAATAAAGCCGTAACTGTTTTACCCGGTGGTACGATCAATGTGTGTTTATTTGGCATATCTACCGACTCTTGACCATTCTCCAACTGCATAAACATACCGTGTAAATGCATCGGGTGCGCCATCATACTGTCATTAATAAATTTGATACGGATACGCTCGCCATATTTCACTTTTAACGGCTCAGCATCACTAAATTTTTTACCGTTAATGGTCCAAATATAACGTTCCATAGTACCGCCCAAACGCACGACCAATTCACTGCTGGCTTCACGAGTATCTTTTTGCGGCTCTAACGATTTTAAATCGCTATATTGCAAGGCTTTATTACCTGCAGGTGTAGAGGCATTTGCCCAACCATAAACCACTTGATCATTTTTTTGCGGTTTTACTGCGCTATGCTGTGAATGATCCATTTTCGAGTGATCCATGCCTTGCATATCGCCATGGTTCATTTTTGAATGATCCATTTTCGAGTGATCCATGCCTTGCATATTGCCGTGGTTCATTTTCGAATGATCCATTCCTGCATGATCACCGCCACCATGTCCCATATCTTCCATGGTCAAAAGTGAGCGTGGACGTGGTGCAGGCATATGAATGCCATGTGTCATAGGATTTAATTCATTGTGCAGTGTACCAATCGCATAGCCTGCACGGTCAATTGACTCAGCTTCAATTTGATAATGTCCGCCTTTGGGCTCCACAATCACATCATAAGTTTCAGCTGTGCCAATACGAAACTCATCCACAGCAACAGGTTTTACAGGCTGACCATCAGCACTGACCACAGTCATTTTCAAGTTAGGAATACGGACATCGTAGAAAGACATCGCAGATGCATTCACAAAACGTAGGCGAATTTTTTCATTCGGTTTAAACATTCCTGTCCAATTTTGTTCAGGTGTTTTGCCATTAATGAGGAAGGTATAACCTGTAACATCCGACATGTCGGTTTTTAGCATACGCATCTGATTCCACATTTTGCGGTCAGACCATGTCGCTTTTATGCCATCACGTTTAACCTGCTTCCAAACATCACCCAAGGTTTCACGCTGATCTTGATAATATTCAGCTGAAATTTTAAGATCTTTCTGAATTTGATCACTGGTTTTTTCATGAAAATCTGACAACATCACCACATAGTCACGTTCAGCTTTTTCATGTGCTGCCAATGGTGTTTTACCTTTTGGATAAATCACAAAAGAACCATATAAGCCGTCCTGTTCCTGTCCTTTAGAATGAGCGTGATACCAATAAGTCCCGCTTTGGCGAATCTTGAATTTATAAACATACTCGCTTTGAGGCTTAATACCGTTAAAACCATTAAATCCCGGTACACCATCCATAATGCCCGGCAACAACAGTCCGTGCCAATGAATAGAAGAATCTTGGTTTTTTAAATTATTTTTCACGCGAATGATGGCTTCATCACCCTCTTCAAACTCAAGCAAAGGCGCAGGAAATCGACCATTTACGGTAATTCTCTCAACTGGTTTTCCTGTGATATTTACAGTTTGTTCAGCGATTGTTAAATCATATTCTTTAACTGCCGCCATTACCCAAGTTGATGAAAATAAACCAACTCCAATTAAGAGTACATGACTTAACTTATTTGACATTCTATCTCACCGTTAAAAAGACCAGATTAGAGTATTAAGGCAATCCTTATCGTTAGCTCCAATACTCCTTTCCTGCTTTTATAAAATTATTTATTTGATGTATTGGACATATTCATTTTTGAATGATCCATTTTCGAATGGTCCATATTCATCATGGAATGATCCATTTTCGACATATCAGAGGAATTTGCCGCTTGCTGTTGGCTAGGTTCTTGCTGAACCTTATTATCCTTGTTCATCTTACAAGGTTTAGAACACGGCTCTTGTGCTTTTTTTGCAGTTGTCACAGCATTAGATTTCGAATTTGATAGATCTTTTGCATCTTTTGCCCAAGATTGAGTACCAGCAATTAAAGTTCCAGCACACATTAAAATTGTTAGACTACGACGCACTACAGTTTTCATAAGTTTCTCTAAAAGTTAATTTCTTGCTACTACAATAAAGTGAAGCATTGAACATCTAAGTGACTTGAAAATGACATTTTTGTAATCTATCTCGATCAGATGTTTTATAACGTTATTATAGTTTTAATGAATGACTTAGGATTCGGAAATGAGAATACTATTAGTTGAAGATGAACAAAAAACTGGTGATTATCTCAAGCAAGGTTTATCCGAAGCTGGCTATATTACGGACTGGGTTACAGATGGGTTAACGGGTAAACATCAAGCTCTTTCTGAAGAGTATGACTTAATTATTTTAGACGTGATGTTACCTGGACTAAATGGTTGGAATATTATCAATGATATTCGTAGCAGCGGTAAAACAATGCCCATTCTGTTTTTAACAGCCAGAGATCAGATAGAAGATCGAGTAAAAGGTCTAGAGTTAGGCGCTGATGATTATTTAATAAAGCCTTTTGCTTTTGCAGAGCTTCTTGCTCGAATCAAAACTCTCCTTAGACGAGGGCAGCAAAGAGAAGATAGTAATATTATTAAGATTGCTGATTTAGAACTTGATTTGAGAAAACGTCGGGTAACGCGAGCGGGTCAACGCATTGATCTGACGGCAAAAGAATTCGCGCTTATGGAACTTTTTATGCGTAGACGAGGTGAAATTTTACCAAGAGCGCTGATTGCTTCTCAAATTTGGGATATGAATTTTGATAGTGATACGAATGTCGTTGAAGTCGCTATTAAACGATTAAGAAGTAAAGTTGACAGTAACTTTACTCCCAAACTAATTCAGAATATTCGAGGAATGGGGTATGTACTAGAGGTAGAGGATGAATAATAATTTATTCAGAGCGATCAGTTTCCGGATCGGTATCATTTTCTCATTATCTACTATTTTCATTCTAATTATTATGGGTTTGTTCATAAATAAATTAGTAATGCATCATTTTGAAACTCAAGACCGTACCCAATTAGAAGGTAAAATCCAGCTTATTCAGAATCTTCTCCAACAGCATCCTAAAAATTCTCCAGAACTTAATCTTTATTTAAGAGATGCGTTAGTTGGACACCATGATCTTATGGTCCAAATAGAACGACCGACAGGCCAAATTTTATTTAGTTCAGCATCCTCAATCATTAATACTCAAAATTTAATCAAGTCAGCAAATAATTCATGGATTAAATGGCAAGTTCAAAATAAGACCTATCGTGGCATGATCTACACTACAGGTATAAATAGAAATTCTGAAATACAATCTGTACGAATTATTGTTGGGATCGATACATCAGAACATCTACATTTTCTAAAAGATTTTAAGCGTCAACTTTTGTATATTGGTTTGGCTGGTACAATTTGTTTAATGTTTTTAGGTTGGTTTGCAACCTGGAGAGGTTTAAGACCCGTGCAAAAAATGGCTAAGGTCGCAGAAGGAATTTCTGCTCAACATCTTTCAGAACGTTTAGAAGTTGAGCATACACCAACCGAACTAAAATCATTGGCAATCGCCTTCAATGCTATGCTGGACAGACTAGAGTCAGCTTTAGAAAAACTTTCCGATTTTTCATCTGATTTAGCACATGAAATTAGAACACCGATTAATAATTTAATGACCCAAACTCAAGTATGTCTCGCCCGTAACCGAGATATTGGTACTTATCAAGAAATACTATTTTCTAATTTAGAAGAATTTGAACGTTTGGCTCGAATGGTGTCCGATATGCTTTTCTTGGCAAAAGCAGAACATGGCTTAAATTTACAGAACTTACAGAATATTGACCTCGTTAAAGAAGTTACCGCTTTATTTGATTTCTATGACGCTCTCGCTGCCGAAAAAAATATGACACTTCAACAAACAGGATCTGGCAATGTAAAAGGTGATCCTGCTATGTTACGTCGCGCACTCAGCAACCTATTGTCTAATGCAGTTAAATATGGAAACAAGAATTCTACAATACAGATAAAACTTCAACAGAATTTAGATAACACAATATTTTCAATTGAAAATGAAGGCCCTGAACTCTCTCCTGAACAACTATCCAGATTATTTGATCGTTTTTATCGAACAGATGCGTCTAGACAAAGAACAGAAGAAGGAACCGGCTTAGGGCTTGCCATAACAAAATCTATTCTTGATATGCTTGGGGCGACCATCCAGGCTGAATCCCTCAATGGTCGAATCATTTTTACCATTGTTTTTCAAAGTGAATCCATGCAAGGGGAATCATTTTAACTCATTTTTTGAACATCTTCCATTTACCCGAGTTGACCTTACATAAAGCTCAAACTGAGAGCCAGAGCTACGCCAGCACCTATCATGGCAATTGTGTAGCCAAATATGATAGCTCGGCCAAACTGTGCCCCCCCTGTCATCCATGCAATTGTCGCTTTGCTTAACATGTTGCTCAGTGTGGCCAGCCCTAGCGCGACAGCAGCCACATTTGTTGTTAAGCCTTCAGTACTATGCAGGCGGGCAAGTGAGACTAAAATAGCATCTACGTCTGCTAGCCCAGAAATAGTCGATAATACGAAGATGCCGCTGGTGCCCAACCATTGTTTTGCTGCCGGGACCAAGACTGCCATGACAGCCAGGAAAGCAGCGAAGCTGAATGCTGTCCCAAGATCAAAAGGAGCCATTGCTTCTATTGTTCGATCGTTGTTTTCAGCGCTGGTAATTTGGCGTTGTCTCCACAATGCCATACCCAGCAGAAGGATTCCCGCAATCATCATTGCACCACCAAAAGTGCTTAGCAATGCTGGCTCAATGACGCCTATCAGCACAACCATACGAAAAAACATGATGCCACAGGCAGCCAATGTTCCAGAAATAGCAGCACTGACCATGACGGGGTGCTGGCGTGTATAGCGTGCCAGTGCGACAGTTGCAGCTGTAGAAGATGCCAAACCACCCAATAGACCTGTCCAGAGTATGCCTCTTTGTGAACCGGTGAGCCGCATGGCAAAATGACCTGCCAGAGAGAGTCCGGCAATCAGGATCACTGCCCACCATAACTGGTAAGGATTTAATGCAGCAAAAGGTCCCATACCCGTATTGGGTAAGTAAGGTAATATAACGACAGAAAGTACCAGTAACTGTAGAGATGCGGTTAATTCACGATGTTCGATCAAGCGTAACCAACCATGTAAGGTTGGCTTGAGATCCAAAAATACAGCCACGATGACAGCCGCTGTTAATGCTAAAGTAACATTACCATGGGATGCATATGCACCTAGAACTAATGTCAACAGCATCGCGATCGTCGTGGTAGCGCTTAAATTACCGGAAATTTTTGCGGTACGCGCGTAGGATACCGTAAGTAAAAGGGAAAGCCCTAATACGGCTGCGACTAGTGGCCAAGGCCCAAAGTTTGGCTGTAGATGACCCAGCACTCCTCCGAGTAATCCTGTCAATGTGAAGGTACGTAGGCCTGCTACTCGGCTGCCTTCTGGCAGTTCACGATCATTCCATCCTCGTTCTAAACCAATGAGCAGGCCGATGGCAAGTGCTGCAACTAGGCCTGATACATCTGGTGGAAGAAAAGGACTCTCTATCATAGCTTTTTATGTCGCAGGCGAAGGGCATTCGTGATCACTGAAGCGGAGCTAAAACTCATGGCCAAGGCCGCAATCATGGGTGACAACAACCAACCTGTAAATGGGTAGAGTACGCCAGCTGCTATTGGGATACCCAAGGCATTGTAAAGGAAAGCAAACATGAGGTTCTGTTTCATGTTGCTGACAGTAGCTTCCGAGAGTGAACGGGCAACCGAGATACCGCGTAAATCTCCCTTGACCAGGGTAACTTGAGCACTATTCATTGCGACATCAGTCCCGGTACCCATAGCGATACCGACATCAGCCTTGGCTAGTGCAGGTGCATCATTGATTCCATCGCCGGCCATTGCCACGATGCGACCTTGCTTCTGCAATTTGCTGACAAGTTCGAGTTTATCTGCGGGTTTGACTTCACCATGTATCTCATCGATTCCCAGACGTGCTCCGACTGAACGGGCAGTGGTGAGACCATCTCCCGTTGCCATTACGATACGTAGTCCAGCTTCCTTCAGGGTGGTAAGAGCTTCAGGAGTACTTTTTTTGATGGGATCAGATACTGCAAGCAGGCCGGCCAATTCACCATTGATGGCTAGATGCATGACACTTGCCCCTTCCGAACGCAGCTCTTCGGCTTGCGGAATCAGAGATTGTACGGAGATACCCAATTGTTCCATCAGTGCCGTGTTGCCCAAAGCTAACTGACGATCGCCCACTTGACCTCGAACACCAATCCCTGAGCCTGATTCAAAATTATCTGGTGTTTCAAGAGACAGGCCACGTTCGTGTGCTGCATTTACAATCGCTTCGGCTAGCGGGTGTTCACTGCCTTGATCAAGACTGGCGGCTAAACGTAATACTTCAGATTCATCGAAACCTGATGCGGCAACCACACGATCGAATACAGGGCGTCCTTCGGTCAACGTACCTGTTTTATCAATGATTAGTGTGTCAATCTTGCGCAGATTCTCAATGGCTGCTGCATCGCGGAACAACACACCATGAGTAGCACCTTGACCCGTTGCAACCATGATAGACATTGGAGTTGCCAAGCCTAGTGCACAAGGACAGGCAATAATGAGTACTGCCACAGCATTGATTAATGCATAAACCCAGCTCGACTCTTCTGGGCCGAACAGTCCCCATCCAAAGAAGGTAAGCAAGGCAATGGCTACTACAGCCATGACAAACCAACCTGCAACCTGATCAGCCATGCGTTGCATTGGGGCTCTTGAGCGTTGAGCTTGCGCCACCATCTGTACGATCTGAGACAACATGGTACTTGAACCAATTTTCTCTGAACGCATGATCAATGAACCATTGGTATTCAGGGTAGCTCCAATGACTTTGTCGCCGACGCGTTTAGTGATTGGTAAAGGTTCGCCTGTCAGCATTGATTCATCTACTGAACTGCTTCCTTCAGTGACTACACCATCCACAGGAACTTTTTCACCTGGGCGAATTCTGAGTAAATCTCCTACATGGACATGAGTCAGAGGAACATCTTCCTCAGTTCCATCGGGCAGGATTCGGCGAGCTGTTTTAGGAGCAAGTCCGAGGAGTGACTTAATTGCAGCAGAAGTTTGCGAACGTGCTTTTAATTCCAGTATTTGCCCCAGTAGGGTCAAAGAAATGATGACCGCTGAAGCTTCAAAGTAAACAGCGACACGACCCATGGAGATAAATGAGTCTGGAAAGATTTGTGGTGCAATGGTCGCAACCACACTGTAAATAAAAGCAGCCCCTGTACCTAGACCGATCAGGGTCCACATGTTTGGGCTGCGATTCACAACCGATTGCCAACCACGGGAAAAAAATGGCCAACCTGCCCACAGTACAATCGGGAGTGACAACACTAATTCAATCCAGCTCTGAACTGCCATGTCGAACAGGTTCAGTTGATGGCCAAACATTGCCAAAAAAGTCACGACTATGGTGAGTGGCAGTGTCCACCAGAAGCGTCGACGGAAATCACGTAACTCAGGATTCTCATCTTCCTCTAACTCGGGAATGAGTGGTTCCAGTGTCATTCCGCATTTAGGACAGTTTCCAGGATGATCCTGTCTAATTTCTGGATGCATTGGGCAAGTATAGATGGTCGTGCCTGTTGTGCTTGCATCATTAACGGATTGAGTAGTCTGATGATGCTGTGTATATGCATCGGCAGTCGTCGTTGCGGGTTTAGCGATATATTGCACCGGGCTGCTATGAAACTTTGATTGACATTTATCACTGCAAAAAAAGTAAGTTTTCCCCTTAAATTCCTCATGGTATTTCGATTCTTCAGTGACGGTCATACCACAGACTGGGTCTTTCAGTACGTCTGTTGTAGCCTGTGCCATATGGTCCTGGTTATGATTTTTTTGATCTGACATAAATAATTCTCTTATGGAAAAGTGGTTTTATGGCCGAATTTTGGAATAAATCTCGGAGTCTGTTGAGCATAGCTGTCATAGACAGCGCCAAACTGTTTACTCATTTCAGCCTCTTCCTTAATTGCCAAGCGGCTGTACATTAAGAGTAGGATTGGAAACATAATCAGTGTCAGTAAAGTTGGCCATTGCAATAAAAAACCCAGCAAGATCATCACAAAAGCCACGTATTGTGGGTGACGTATACGTGCATAAGGGCCTGTGATCGCTAAAGAATGCTGACGTTGCGCGTTGTACAGCACGTGCCATGACGTTGATAACAGGTAAAATCCATAGCCCAAGAAAACGTAACTGGCGATATGCAAAATGCCAAAATGTGGATCACCTTTTTCACCTAATAGCGTTGACCACAAGTGACCTGCATTATGAGAAAGTAAGTCAAGTTGAGGGAAGCGAGTTTGAAGCCAACCAGATAACAGGTAAATGGTTAAAGGAAAACCATACATTTCGACAAATAGAGCAATGATAAAAGCCGAAAAGGCCCCCAATGTACGCCAATCGCGCGCAGTGGAAGGTCTAAAAAAACTGAAAGCGAACATGATAAAAACTGCTGAGTTAATGATAACCAGCGTCCATAAACCATAAGCCGATTCCGCATGATTCATGATGGATCTCCTGATAAGAGCTATTTTTTGTTATCAGATATATCGGATTTTTTTTGCTGCGAGTGGTTATGCCCATGACCACCATGCATAAAAATATGCATCAGTGGACACGCTAAAAGGAATAAATAAGGCAAAGCACCGATAACGTGGGCTAAATGTTCCGTTAATAGAAAATAAGCTGCGATACCACCCAGCACGATTAGACCAATGGCATAACGTGTAGACCAGAAGTTAGGTACTGAATTATTTTCTTGGTGTTGGTGATTCATGGTGCTTTCCCCTAATTCATGGGTAACTATTTAGTTGCTGACGGAGGCATACAGTCCATCATCATCTGCATCATGGATTGCATCATGTCCATACGTTTTTCCATCATCTGCTGACGGTCAGCCATATTTGCATTCATGCTTTGGCTGCCCATCTGTTTCATCATACTCATACCTCCTTGCATGAGTTTCATGTGCTCAGCCATAAGTTTCTGACGTTCTTGTGGGGTTTTTGCAGCCATCATCTTCTCATGCATGGCTTGCATCGCCTTCATGTGTTGATCCATTGCAGCCATTTTATCTGTAGCAGTGGTGCTGGTAACTGTTTGCTTAATTGTTACTGCAGATGGTGCTGTTTTTTCAGGGTGGTGATCTTTGTGTTCATCGGATTGCTGTGCAAATGTATTCAATGACGCGGCTGCGATACATAAGCCCAAAAAAATGTTTTTGAATTTCATCATAATTTTTTCCTTTAAATAATTTGGAAGTAAAAGCTATGTTTTAGTACTGAACAGAGTCTAGGAATTTGACTACTAAACTGATGAAATTTTTGGTTATTCTCTGTCTCTCTTAAAAATTTTAGCACTATTAATTAATTATTTTTAAAAATGACAAAAATGTAATTTTGAAGTCATCGCTCTGTTTCTGTCTCTCACTAATAATTGAAATATAAGAGGAGATGATGTGGTCTCATTAAATATAGATTTTATAAAGTCATCTCTAATGAACTAACGAATCAAGAGGAAACGTAAATGAAATTATTTCAAAATAAAATGACTGCTCTACGTAATGTTGTAGTAGCTGCAACGATGATTGTGGCTACTACAACTACGTTCGCTCATGTGAGTTTAGTGAGTGCGATTCCTGCGGAAAATGCATCTATCCTTAGTCAACCAAAGAACTTGACCCTTAACTTTGGTGCAGAGGTTATGTTGATGAATATTAAGTTACTGGATGCTCAGCGAAGAGATGTTCCTTTAAAATATGAAGTTACTCATGACTTAAAGAAATCCTTTGATGTCGCTCTTCCGAAACTGAAAAAAGGTAAATATACCGTTGTCTGGACAACAATGGGGAAAGATGGTCACAACATGAATGGTGAATATAGTTTCACTATCAAATCAACTAAATAAGAATTGATTACCTTTCAACATGTCAGTGAGGTGCTGGCATGTTGTTCTAGAATGGACAAAAATAATGATTTCTGAATATTGGATGTGGGCCACTTGGTTAACTAAGGTTATTTTATATTTAAGTGTAGCTTTTGTCGTTGGTGGAGCCTTTTGCTATTTTTTACTTAGACAATATCTTGAACTAAAAGAATCGATTCTTAAATATATTACAATTGGCGCTGGATTAGGCCTAATTTCCAGTACCTTGGGATTTTTTATTCTGATTGGTAGTTTTGCCAATACTGGTATTACAGGGATGGTGGACCCCACGTATATTAATATATTGGTTAATACTCCGACGGGGTATATATACGTTCTTCGTTCTATTAGTTTTGCTCTTTTACTTCTTCTCATGGTGGTTAAAGTTAACAGGAACAAAGGTCAGTTTTCTATAATTGAAAGTTCAATATTTTGTGTTTTACTTCTCCCGATTATTTTTAGTTTTTCCCAGCTCGGACATGTCGCTAATTTAACCTTACTTGCTCAAATTTTATTATCAATCCATATTCTAGTTATGTCGTTATGGATGGGGTCTTTATATCCGTTATGGAAAACCAGCCGGGAAATAAGTGGTTTACCTTTAAAAGATCGCATGCATGTATTTGGACGTATTGCTGCTTTCATTGTTGGGATATTAATCGCCTGTGGCGCTAGTGTAGCTCTTCTTTTAATTAAAGATTTTAATACCTTAATCAATACTGCATATGGCTATGGTTTCATGGTTAAAATGTTTTTTGTTATAGGTATTCTACTTTTAGCTGCCTTCAACAAATGGTATTTCACCCCGCGTCTTCAACATCCTAAATTCGCTAAACACCTTAGTCATGCCATTTTATTTGAGATGTTATTAGGTCTATCAATTCTATTAACAACAGGCTATATAACCACTGTCGTGGGTATTGAATAAGAGAATTTCAAAATAAGGGAATTGAGGAAATTTAACATTACTGCATTTATCTTTTGTAGCTGAGCAATAAAGTTTCTACTGGACTGCCAACTTACGACAATCAGAACAGTAAAATCGCATCATGAGGCATTATACATAAAGGTAGTCACCGGTTTTTAGCTTATCTTCAACCCATAACGGTCTCATCTATTCAGTTCACTACCATTGATTGAAATAACTAATCTTATAAATTTCAGAGTGATCGTAGATGACAAAAATGTCATTTTAAAGTCACATTAATGTTGGTTAAGTACTTTTACTGTAGTCATTAGAACACTCTTCTTTGGAATACTCTGAAGAAAACTGTAAGGTTGTAAACAGACCAAGTTACAGCGAGTAACTGATTCAGAAAAAGGCTGGTTGTATGGTGAAAGTTTAGAGTTACTGTTCTAATGTTTTAAACAAATGTTTTGTTAAAAAGGAGCAACATATGAAATTTCACATCGCTAATATGACTTGTGGTGGTTGTGCACGCGGCATTACTACCGCAATTAAAGAGCTCGACTCGAATGCCTCACTCGATATTGATTTACAAAACCGTATTGTTGAAATCAACACAACGGTGAGTCAGGATCAAGTCATTGCCACTCTCAGTGAGCGTGGATTTACAGCTGATCCTGCTTAATCTCTGTTAGAGTAACAGTGGGAATTCCTTACCACTTTTACTCTCTCTTATTTTCCTCATCGTACAGATAAAACCTGTACTTGCTTGAAATAAAAGTAATCCCTGAATTCCCCCTAATCTTGGTTCGAGCTGATCTTCGCATATAGAACTCAGCATATCTAAATGATAGAGATCGTATATGAGTACCGAAATGACTGATACGCCACACTACAGTGAAACATTAGAGATTGAGGGGATGACATGTGCTTCTTGTGTAGGCCGTGTGGAAAAAGCTTTAAAATCTGTTGAGGGTGTTGAATCGGCTCATGTAAATCTGGCTACCGAAAAAGCAGTCATTTATGCGCATCAACCACTTGATCGCGCTACTTTAATTAAAGCCGTAGAAAAAGCAGGCTACGAAGTGGAAGCGCTGCAACCAATAGAGCTTACGATTGAGGGTATGTCATGTGCTTCTTGTGTAGGTCGAGTAGAAAAGGCCTTAAAATCTGTTGAGGGTGTGGAATCAGCTCATGTAAATCTGGCTACTGAAAAAGCGACTATTCAGGCAAGCTCATCTGTCACTCGTGACTCGTTAATTCAGGCTGTCACCAAAGCAGGGTTTGAAGCAAAGTCAGTTCATCAAACTACGGAAAGCTTTCAAGATAAAAAAAATATTGAATTAGAAAAACTTAAAAAAGATTTAATTTTGTCAGTCTTATTGACTCTACCCGTTTTTATTTTAGAAATGGGATCACACCTGATTCCCGCCTTTCATACGTTTATGATGGATAACATTGGCCAACAAAATAGCTGGTTAATGCAATTTTTCTTGACCACAGTAGCATTAATTTTTCCAGGCCGACGCTTCTTTAAAAAGGGCATCCCAAGTTTATTCCGCTTAGCACCAGACATGAATTCCTTGGTGGCTGTAGGAACATTGGCTGCTTATCTTTATTCAGTGGTTGCTACTTTCTTTCCAAGTGTCCTGCCACAAGGCACGGTCAATGTTTATTATGAAGCTGCAGCGGTTATTATCACTTTAATTCTATTAGGTAGATTTTTTGAAGCCAAGGCAAAAGGCCGAACGTCTTTAGCAATTCAACATCTAGTTGGAATGCAGCCTAAAGTTGCCAGAATACAGCTCAATAATCAGGTGATAGAAGTTCCGATTGCCGAAGTTCAAACAGGAACGATTGTAGAGATTAGACCAGGCGAGCGTATCCCTGTCGATGGTGAAGTTATTCACGGCCAAAGTTTTATTGATGAATCCATGATTACTGGCGAGCCTATGCCCGTTGAAAAAACGATAGGCTCTACTGTGGTAGGAGGAACAATTAACCAAAGTGGCAGCTTAAATATCAAAGCCACCTCTGTTGGTAGTTCATCAGTGCTTTCTCAAATCATCCGAATGGTTGAACAGGCACAGGGTTCCAAGCTGCCTATTCAGGCATTGGTTGATAAAATTACCATGTGGTTTGTACCTGTAGTAATGGGTCTCTCTCTTTTAACTTTTATTACTTGGTTTATCTTCGGCCCTGAGCCAGCCCTAACGTTTAGCTTAGTTAATGCAGTTGCGGTACTCATTATTGCATGTCCTTGTGCAATGGGACTTGCAACGCCTACATCAATCATGGTGGGAACTGGGCGTGGTGCTGAAATGGGTGTTTTATTCCGTAAAGGGGAAGCTTTGCAGCTGCTCAAAGAAACTAAAGTGGTTGCTGTTGATAAAACAGGGACCCTGACTGAAGGGAAACCAATTTTAACCGATCTGCATGTCTTAGAAGGGTTTGAATACAATGCCGTACTTTCACTTATGGCAGCCGTTGAATCAAAGTCTGAGCATCCTATTGCTCGAGCAATTGTACAAGCCGCTATAGATAAGGAATTAATTCTGTCTCCTGTTGCTGATTTCAAGTCAGTCACGGGCTATGGAATAGAAGCAACGGTGTCTGAACATTTGGTTCATATTGGTGCAGATCGATATATGGAAAAACTAGGTTTGAATCCTAATGTTTTTTCTCAATTTTTGGATCGTTTGGGAGAAGAAGGAAAAACCCCTCTCTATGTTGCGATTGACCAGAAACTTGCTGCCATTATTGCTGTAGCAGATCCAATTAAAGAATCAACATTTGCTGCAATTGAAGCGTTACATCAGTTAGGTTTAAAGGTTGCCATGATTACAGGTGATAACCGTCATACAGCTCAAGCGATTGCAAAAAAACTAGGTATTGATGAGGTTATTGCAGAAGTCTTACCAGAAGGTAAAATAGAGGCCGTTAAAAAATTAAAAAATCAATATGGTAAACTCGCATATGTTGGAGATGGCATTAATGATGCCCCTGCACTTGCAGAAGCAGATATTGGTTTAGCAATAGGTACAGGTACAGACGTAGCTATTGAAGCTGCTGATGTGGTTTTGATGTCTGGCAACCTGAAAGGAGTGCCAAATGCTATCGCTTTAAGCAAAGCGACTATAACCAATATTCGTGAAAATTTATTTTGGGCATTTGTTTACAATGCAGCTCTGATTCCTATTGCAGCAGGTGTACTTTATCCGCAATTTGGACTGCTACTTTCTCCTGTATTTGCTGCTGGTGCAATGGCTCTCTCGTCAATATTTGTACTAGGAAATGCTTTACGATTAAAACGTTTTAAAGCCCCCCTTGCAATTATTTAAGTTTAAATAAAAAAACCTGCAGATTCGATGCAGGTTTTTTTTAGAGATAATCAATCGCGTCTTATTTGGCTTTACGCTCTTTTTCAATCAGGTAATTCACCACCTGAATTACTTTGGCATCATTGCCCTGCACAATATATTTACCATTCACGGTCACCGCTGGTACACCGCTTAACTGATATTGAGCAGTCAAATTTTTTGCCTGAGCAATTTTTGACGAAATCGGGAATGATTTATAAGTCGTGTTAAATTTCTCTTCAGAAATACCATAACGGGTATAGAACTTGGCCAATTGTGCCTGTTCTAAAATTGGACGCTGCTTGTCATGAATATCATGGAATAACTGTAAATGTGCTTTTTGACGCACACCCAGGGCTTCTGAAACATAATAAGCACGTGCAGCCTGTTCCCAAAGCGGGTTCATTGCAGCAGGTGTACGTACAAAACGGATATCTTTGGGTAATTTTTTCAACCAGTCCTGCATATGCGGTTCCAACGTGAAACAGTGACCACAGCCATACCAGAAGAATTCACGTACCTCAATTTTGCCCGGTTTTTCGACTTTGACTGGTTTTGCGACCACCTGATAGTCCTGACCTGCCACAAAATTGGCCATAGCACTACCTGAAAAGGCCAAAACAGATGCGGCAACAGCTCCTAAAAGGAATTTTTTCATTGGGATTATCGTCCTCTAAATCATTATGCTTAGTGTATGGGTTCACTATAAATCAATTATGCCGGTTCCGTTTTCATGCTGCGAACTTTTGTGCTATCAGAACCGCTACATTAAAGTATGCGACTGATTTTAAGTCAGTTAATATGGCCATTCGACCGCTATGTGTTTTTAGATAATCACAAAAGTTAAACTTTGAGTAATAAAAACGGTTATAATTTCTACGATTAAAACGTAGTGGTCAAACCTACAGTAAATATTAACTTCTTACTATTCTCTTCAGTAACAGCCGCGTGGCTCTGAGAATGATCTTCTGACATACAATAGTTTCCTTATTCTATTTACGATTAGCTGAGAGACTTGAGTAAGCCTCAATATTTCTGCTAAAAATTGCTTACTATAATTGGTCAAGAAGCTTTCTTTTCATTTATCCACCGGGACAATATTGGTAATAAAACCAACATAAGAAGGGTTGATGAGATAATCCCTCCAATAACCACATTTACTAGTGGGCACTTTACTTTTTTCTCCAATTCCAATGCCTCCCTAACTAATTAGAGAGTTTTAAGCATTATTACATGAATCTTTCCAGTACTATTGTTGCAAATATACTAAGTTGCATATTTATTCCTGCCTATGTATAGGAGCATATGTAACCCTAAAGTTTAAAATAGTCTTTTCGGATTATTTAAAAATTTGAAAATGGTAAAGAATAAATTAAAAACAATAAATATATTTATCATTCGATTTAAAAAAATTAATTAATCTTAGTTACACCATACTAAAAATAACTAATTTTTAGTTTTCCTAGTTATATGTGCTTCATTATAATTTTGAATTAATTCTCTTCACACCCTTTGCTTTTTTCATTGTTAATTATTTCTAAATTTTTCTCTAAGAAACGAAGTCCCCCATCAGCAAAACTACTGGTTGAAAAAACTATAGTAAAAATAACTAAAACAATCTTCATATATATATTATTGAATCTAATCATATCTTGGACCAAAAAATAATTTCTTCATATACTAATTCCTAGATATATACACCTAAATGACAACCAAATTACAAATTTGTAATTTGGTTAAGGTTTGTCCTAAAAAAAATAAATTAATACTATTTTAACAAAGATAAGTCGTTGCTGAAAAATTTGAATTGTAAGGGATTTAATTATTGCTAAATCAAAAATTTATAGGCCGGAAACTTTGTGATTCTTTGCTTTCTGCACTTATTATTTAATCAATGTTTCACGATTTTCATCGTGAAACTAAGTCTATTCGCAAATTTCAATGAGTTACTCACTGTCTTTTAAATAGCGGTATACCGCCTGGCGACTAATTCCAAATGCCTGGCCTAATGCCATTTTTGAAGGGTACTTCCCCTCCTTCCATGCCTGCCGTAAAGCTTCAGCTTGGTCGGGTTTTAATTTATGTACCCGGCCTTTGTACTTTCCTTGAGTAGAGGCTAGTTTAATTCCTTCCTTTTGCCGTTCTAAAATGATCTCACGTTCGAACTGTGCAAAAGCACCCATCAGTTGCAGCATCAAATTATCCATCGGAGTGGATTGGGCCGTAAAAGTAATATTTTCTTTTACAAACTGGATGGCGATCCCTCGTTTGACCAGTTTATCTACTTCAGTGACCAAATCTTTTAGGCTTCGCGCAAAACGATCCATGGAATGTACAACAACTTGATCGCCTTCCCTGACATAGTTCAACATTTCCTGAAATTTAGGTCGATCGGTATTTTTACCTGAAGCGCGATCAACAAAAATTCGATCGACTTCAATTCCCTCAAGTTGACGTCCCGTATTTTGCTCGACTGAACTGACCCGGACATAACCTACTTTTTGACCTTTCACTTTTTCATGCCCCAATTGGATAAAAATGAACAATTTCGTAAATTATAAATCTTTAATACCAAAGTTACATGTTACTTATGATTAAAAATCATTTAAATGAGACATGCTTTTACGAACTTTTAGATTGTCACTTTAGGGTATACTCTATGAATACATACTTTAGACAAAGATTTGGGCTTTATCGTCGTCATGCGAATTATTGTTGGTCATTTACGACTGATAGTTTGTCATTGAACGACACACTAGTTGTTATTGATAAAAAACCGCCATATTATCTATTGGCGGTTTTTTCATGATTCTTAACTTATATTTTCTAATTTTTATAACTTGATTCGCATTTTTCTGGAACTCATAAGAGACTGGGGATTCTTCATACATATACCCATCTAAAAGGGCACTGTTGCAAATAGGCTGACATGATAAGCTAAATATCTTATTTATTTCGAGATACAGCAGATGAATCCCTTCCACGGTCGGCACTTTCAAGGTGAAATCATTCTTTGGGCTGTTCGTTGGTATTGTAAATATGGCATCAGCTATCGTGAACTTCAAGAAATGCTCGCTGAACGAGGCATAAATGTGGATCACAGTACAATTTATCGTTGGGTTCAGCGTTATGCTCCAGAAATGGAAAAACGGTTACGCTGAACCGTACCGGGTTTGTCGGAGACTTTTTTATTTAAGTTAGGCCACCTGACCTAACGGGTTAATCTTATCATAGTACATTGCTTCAAACTCAAAAGGCGATACATAACCCAGTGCACTGTGTACACGCTTTTTATTGAACCA
>NZ_PQLP01000045.1:0-20013 GCF_002918965.1 Acinetobacter sp. ACNIH3
AATATTGTTTTATATACAAATATCACAAAAAATAATCAAAATAAGTTTTTTTGGTAGTTTCTGCTAATAAAATAAAGCGGTTCTACCTCACTTAATAAAGTCTCTTTGAGTTTTAGTTCTTTAATTTATACTGTGTCGTAAAAAACTTCAGGACATGACCCTTTTATAAAATATGGAGTTCTTATCAGTTAGACTTAGTATTAAAAAACCCACCGAAGTGGGTCTCATTTTTATTTATTTTTCAACCTAAGCCTATTACAACCTGAGCCCCCTGAAAAGTATTACCTGAAAAACTCGATCCACCAATACTAAGGTTTTCTTGATTTCCAGTAATATTTAAGCCAATTGGTCTTAGATCCAATTTAGAAATAATAGCAGAATCACTCCCTGTCTTTTTAATTCTCAAAATTTTTGTAGTTCCAATAAAAATCTCAATTACCCCTTCTTCAGGTTTAGTAACCTCAACGCCTTTTACAGTTGGAACATTTCTATCAACCAACAATAACAACTCTTTCGTTGATGAGTTTTGCACAGCCTGGAGCCAAATTACAGGACCTGGACCATTTCCGACTAGTAGTGGTAATTCACTACCTAAAGAGAATGGAAAACCACCACCTAAAACCTTATTACTACATAAATTAAGCGTTTGGAATGCTTGGTAGTCTGCTGGGAGATTATGAAGACTATACATTACTTATCCTTCGCCTTAATAGTTGATCGTGATGGAGGGTTACTTGTGAAATGCTCATCTATACGCTTTAGGAGTTCTTTTTTAGGATTTGGAACTATATAAAGACCAATAAAATAACAAATACATGCAATACCTATTGCAACAAAACCTGTAACTACCTCATATGGTTCTAACTTTGTTGCGTAACCAAGTTGTTGAGCTATAAACCTTCCCACACTTGTAAGAAGCAATCCAAAACCTATAAAGAACACACTGCTTGAAAGCAAGTCAAATCGTCTTTGAGGGCTTTTAAGGTGATAATAATCCACAATGGTGAGTGGGTAATCCATGTGAGAGGTTAAGCTAAATCCTGCTTCCATGACAGCATCTTTAACTTGAAGTGTTACCTCTACAATTTGATTTTCTAATCCTTTATTTTGCACATCTGATTCACACAAATATGAGTTAATCCGATTATATGTATATTTATTAATTAGTGAACTACATATATTTTATTCTGCTCTCATCTATATGATTTTTACTAAGCTCAGGCATATTTTATCAGACATAACCACTATAGATGATATAACATATTTATTATTTATCAATATGTTATACCAATAAAATAAAGTAAGTAATAATTAGTAATTCTATAGAAATTAAATACTCTTTTATCTATCCTCACGCCGTAGCTTCATTAAAAAATACAAAAATTTTACTTTGAGAGGGACTTAATAAAAAAATAGTTTGACCATCCGCATCAGATTGATTAATACTTAAACTGTGATGCAGCACGTAGGGTTGGCTACTAGCCACCATTGCCGCTACTGCATGAGCACTTGGTTTGTAATTAGTAGCACTAGGCGATAACTTTGAGTTGTCGCCTTTTTTATTGAAATCATTAGAAATAGTATTATCTATTTTATTCACTGAAGAAAGTGACACTGTATTAAATAAATTCAGTCCTAGTGTCAAAAACTATATAAGAAAATTAAGTCTCATTTTCATAAAATTAATGCCTTAAAAATCTATTTCTAATTTAACGAAAAGATTTTTGGACTTGATGACAGAGATTAAAAATATCAAAACATAATATCAAAAATCGTTTTAGGGTCTCACAAGTATGGCGAAAAATAGTCTAAACATACATTTCTAAGTATTAAATTTTTATGAAGAAAATTACGAAAGAAGATTTATAAAAACTAGACGATTTAACATCTTTTATGAAAGTACTGGACCAAGTATTAAAAATACAAAAAGCCCGCTATTAGACGGGCTTCATGTAGCAACGCTTCCAAAGTCGGGAGCATCACAAGATGAACTTGCTAAACTTACCCGCAACGCTGGTTGCCAGCTTGAAAACAGTATAAAAAATCATCAAAACTAAGTCAATGCATTGTTAGATAATGCAAATAGCCGAGGACTGGGTACGCTCAGATTTTTTAGTTTTAGAAAATGACACTGAGTTAAAAAAATTCGTTTGCTGTGTCATTCAAATAAGTGAAAGTTACAGTAATAATAATTCAAAAAAAGAAAATTTATTAAAAAAATATTAATAATATCAATATGATGAATTTTTTAACAGCGGAAATTATGAATTTAAAGCTATTGATTTCAACCGTTTTGAACAGTATGTCGAAGTTGAAAAAAGTGCTATCAAAAATTTACTTATCACATCCCGAATCAAGCGCAGAAACATGGCTGAGATGATTCTTAAAGCCGGTAAACGCATTTCCATTACGATCGCTTTTTTACGTTCGGCTTCGTTCTTTTTATTATCTTGTTGGTTTATATATGTATCTTTTTAGGTAGACATGGTGGACGAGGTGGACATAGACATATATATATGATTTTAAATAATTAATACTGTCCACCAATATCAAAGACAGTATATAAAAAAAGTGGACATAAAAATTATAGTTGGTGGACAAGGTATATTAACTCTAAATCATGTCCACCTTATGTCCACCTATTAAAATATACATATTCATATAAAACAGACATAATAATATCTATATATAACAATGTATTAACTATAAAAATTATTTCTATGTCCACCATGTCCACTTCGTCCACCTTATAAAATCTATTTTTAGATTTCGCTATTCAAGTGCTGCATAGCCTCAATGCTAAAGTGCATCATTCTGGGCCGTGTGCCATCAGGTAGGGTATTGCTGGACTTCTTCACATATAGTTTCTTGTCTCCCTCAATAAACTCTTTAATCCAGCCATGTTTAATCAATACCTTTTTGACATTCGCTTCATTCATGCCTATACACATTTCCTTTTTAAACATGGTCGGGGATACAAGGTAGTGCTTGCCTTCTGGATCGTAGTAGCCAACGCGGTTATGAACACGTGGGCGGATTACTTCACCGTCTGCCTGTCTGATTACAGTCAAGTCCTCAAAACGGCTCGTTCCGTTGGATTCAAAGAATGCTTTGATATGCTCCAAAATCTTTGTTTCCTCCATGTTCTCGCCACTGCCTAGACTACCCAGCCAAGTATTAAAACATTGCGCTACAGCCTCGAATGCGCGTCCTTGCTGCCATCCTGTAATGCCTGCCAGTGTTGCCATCTCTCCTGCCACCGCCACCAATGCAAAACGGCGTAAAACACGGTTAGCCTGTCCGTTCTTTGTCTGGGTATGTTGCTCAACAAAGCTTTCTAATAATTTCTGGGCCTGCTGCATTACTGCATCTTTATCGCTGGTCAGATACTCAAGCCATTTGATGCCAGCATGTCCGTAATGTTTTGATGCCAACTCATTAACTCGATTGCCCACATCACTTGAATTGCTGCCATAGTTGATGCACTCAAATACACCGTAGCCCTTGCCTGCATCACTGGACAAGTGAGCAAAGCGAAGTAATAAGCCTGCATCAAGTTCAATATTGCCACGGCGTAAATGGTCTTCCAGTGTAATTTCGCCTGTGGATGTGTACATCAGTCCGAACTGTTTAGTATCTTTGTTCTTGCCTGCTTTGGTGCTTCGGGCCTTGCCTTGTCCACCTGTAAGCATATAGACAATATCTGACACGGCTTTAGGGGTAGCCTGTCGCAATTCATCAAGGTTTAAAAAGCTGTCATTTCTCAATTCGGCTTCATTTTCTAAAGCGTTATCCGTAGTCCTCCATGACTTAGATATATGCTTAGGGTTGCCCCATACGCTACACGATGCCTTGGTGATGGTACTTTTGCCGTCTGTTGATGTGCCGTATATATGGAATCCACCGCTTTCAATAGCTAACGGCGTTACAAGCTGACCAGAAAATGCGCATGAGAACGCCAATACTGCCAATGAGTGTGGCTCAATGAGTCGGCTTAGTTCCTGCCATCCTTCAAAGCTCCCCGAAACGGTATAAGGGCTTTTGCTGTCAGTGTGAAATAACAGTTCCTCATCTTCACTGTTGCCATAGGTTTTATTGGCTGTAGCAAAACAGTAGCCATGCCATCCGGCCCGATCTACACACCTAAAACGCTGCTCTATCGGGTAATCCTGAATGTAGTTAATAAATACATTTTTCTTGTATGCTTGGCGCGGTGGCATTAACCCATGATTGGCAATAATCTTTAATGCTTCCTGTGCTTCACCCATGAAATGCTCATAAGGAATAAGTAGGCGGTGTAAGGTATTGTCCTTATCGTGGAACTGAATAACGCGCTTCCAGTTGTCATTATTCTGGCTTCGTGCTTCACCCAAAATGATTGTAGAATGAGAAATAAAGGTACATGTCTGCTTAACTTCGCCGTCATCGTCCCTTTTTTCTTTGATGAGATATAAGCCATTCTCCATAATGTGCAAAAATGAATTGTCATCCATCTTGAACGGCTTGGCTAAATGACCTTTAGGTAAAATGCTTTTGAACACTAAAGCCTCTATAGCTTCATCAAGAAATGCCAGTATTTCGGCTGTGTCCTCATCTTTAGTAAGCTGATAAAAAAACTCACTTACACCAACTTTTAAATACTGATTCAGCAATCTTACGGCCGTGTTTTGCTCCAATGCCTTGAATGGCTCAAGCTGTATATGCTCAGGTCTGATAGGTATATAAAGCTGTTTATAACCTGCCTTCGATAACTGATTAATCACAAATTGGATTTGTTCAAAATCAAATGGCTTGAGTGCTGTTTGATGTTTATTGCATAGAGTAGGAAGTCCCACTAAAGCAACGGCATAACCGGTTTGGGCAATCTTAAAGAATATCTCTAGGTTATAGGTGATGATGATAGGCTCTGCATGGTCAAAATGACCATACAAAGCAAAACCTTTGGCTAATCCATCGGGAATAACTTGAATCTGTTGTTTGTCCTGTAGTACTGCACACTGAACAAGATTTAATTGACCATCATAGATAGGTAGAATCAAAGGATCGGTATAGCTCATGCCGTTAATATCTACATTGGACTGATCAACATAAATCGGCTGTAGCGGACTGCCAAAACGCTGAATAATAGGATGATTAATATATGCGTCATCCGATGGATTTAACATCGTACAACCTGCTAAGATGCTATCGGGTTTGATAAGGGCGGTGCTATTCATATGTCATCGCCTTTTTCATTTGCTTCCGAACCAACCTGTAAACTTTGGATAGTTTGAATTTGATCAAACACAATTAATCCTCTCCACTTTCAAAAACTAAAGGCAGAACTTGCTCAATCATTTCTAGTTGTGTTTGAAGTTCAATAATTTTTTCGTCACTAATTAAGTCATCATCATTTTTAAAGTATTGGAAAGTAGCAATAGAAATATTCTTGCTACCAGATACCAACTCAAATGCAACATCTTGAGCGTTCAAATGATTTTCTTCAGGGTAAGCAATAAAAAAAATGCTAGCATTTGACGGTGACAGATAGTCATTTTGAATTTGGTTGGCCATGATTACCTACGCACCTTTTTAATTATTGAATAAATACGCTGGGCCAAACTTTGCTTATGGGCAAAATCTATAGATTGAATGCGCTTGCGCGTAACTTGATGAATTTTACTAATAGGCAGATTCATGCCTGCACCTCTCTCAGTACATATCGAGCATGTGTGCCTTTGCTATTTAAATTAAGTTCTCTATGAGTCACGATGTCATAACCAATATTGCGTAAACACTTAATAACAGCACTCAAACGGTAGCAATTAAAGTATGCAATAGCTTCAATTTGACTCAATGTCTTACCACTTTTTAAATAATTTAAAACTTGGGTTTGATGGTTTTGCATGATTTAAGCCTCCATCGTTGCAATGGCTGCTTTGTGAGTGGCTATGCGCTCACTAATCCACTGGTCAATATCAGATTCAATCCACGCTACACGGCGCTCGGAAATATTGACCGATTTTGGAAATGTGCCTTGTTGCATCATTGCGTAAATTGACGATGCACCTAAGCCAGTTTTGGCCTGTACTTCTTTACGGCGGATCAGGCGGATATTTTGGTTTTTTTGTTCTTTAGATAAAATCATCTAAACATTCCTTAATAAAAGGTAGATGCCTAGACACAAATTTAGATACTACAAAAAACAGCATTAAAATGTTATAAACACATGTTTTTACATATTTTTATATCCTAAAAACGAAAAATCACCGTATGGTATTATTCTTTAAAGAATAAAATGCTATGCTTATTCTGTGATATTGCATAATTTAATAAACATATTAGACTTTGCATATAACTTTTTTTGACTCTGTTTACATTCTAGTTTTCCTAGTTTGTGCCTTTCAGGGCGGGGTTAAAAATGTTAGGCATTTTGTGATTGGCGTCACTTCATGCCACTGTTTAAGAAAAGATCAGGTATTGGCGTACTTGGTCTTTTTTCTTTATCAAATCTAAAGACATATTAGACTTTAAGAGTTCCTAGTGAATGCATTAAAACTCATTAATGTCACTTTAGAAGAGTTTTACTTAAATACAATATCCTTTATGGCAAAAGTGTATAATTTTCGATACACTTTTTAATTTAAAATTCTATAGAGTCGGAATTTTTCATAATAATCATAATTTTTTAACTATTTTGAAGTTACTTAAGTAATAGAAATTAAATTCAAATTAACCGACCTTATTGCTACTGGACTCGTTAAAAAAGATCAAATTAGGTTTATAAATTAGACTAAAAATATGATTACTCCACTTTTGCATCAACTCTTTACGCTCTTTTTCATACTTTGCTTTGTTGTATACGCCTCGAATGCCTCGCATTGCGTGGTTTAAACATGCCTCTATTGCGTCACTATGAAAGCCTTGTTCATTCAAGTGTGTGCTTGCAGTTCTTCTCAAGTCGTGGACTGTGAACGGTGGCAAGTCCGTTAATGCCAGTGCTGCCTTTTGCGCCGTATTAAAAGCATTATGACTTATGTGGGTACCAGGCTTTCTCCCTACAAAAACAAAAGGCTCATTGCCTGCAATCACTTTGAGTTCCTTAAATATTTCTATAACCTGATCCGACATATAAACAACCATTTCACGACTATGACCAGTTGCGCTGTCTGCCTTCGTTTCAGGAATAAGCCATATTCGACTATGAAAATCGATATGCTCCCATTTGGCCCTCAATAGCTCTGATTTTCTAACTAATGTCAGCAATGACAACAAAAGGCCCAGCTTTCTAGGTCGGTAGATTCTTGAATTTAGTAAGGTGGTGTAATAGATACGAATCTCATTTGTGCTTAAATATCTATCTCTAGGCTTAGCCTTGTGTACGTGTCGTGATGGGATAGCCAAAACAGGGTTATACGGCACAAGGCCTAAAGTCATTGCATAATCAAACATGCGCTTTAACAGGCCTCTGACCTGGTTAGCTGCTGCATCATATCCCTGATCTTTTTTACGCCATATTGTACGGCGAATATCATCGATACTGACTTGATCTAGTGGAATACTACCCATAGTCGGGTAAATGTCATTATTCAAACATAGAATCATGTTGTATGGATTTTTACGTTCTTTTTTTATTACTTCATTCAAATAGCGTTCGCCGTAGTCCTTAAATAAAATGCCTTGGGGCTTTACCTTGTCTTTTTTAGGTGAAATACCTTTAGCCACCAATGACGCGGATTCATCTCGAATCTGCCTAGCATCCTTTAATGACAAGTCAGGATAACGACCAATAACAAGGCGTTCTTGCTTACCTGCAAGTGAATAACGGTAATGCCACGACTTAACACCTGACTCAAGTATCTCAATAGATAATCCATTATTCAGTTTGTCTTTAACTGAATATCGCTTGTCCTGAGGTTTCAGGTTTTGAATCTCTCTATCAGTAGAGAAAGTTGGCTTACTTACTTTGGCCATACCTAGTCACCAATGTCTAAAATTTAGGATAAAAAGCCACGTGGCTATACTGTGACTAAAAAAATCATAGCACCAGATGTCTTTATAGAACATATTGGAACAATAAAAAGACAATAAAAAAGCACTAAGTTACTAAAACTTAATGCTATTTAATTTATATAGGAATCTATTGGAACTTATTGGAATTTAGACCTAAATTGAAATTACTTTCCAATACAGAACGACCCAAAGATCTTGCCCAACAGGTCATCCGCACTAAAGTCACCGGTGATCTCACCTAGAGCATTCTGTGCCAGACGCAAGGATTCTGCCACTAACTCACCTGCGTTATATACTACCAGTTGTTCACGAGCTTCAGCCAGATACACCTGGGTACGCTTGATTGCGTCTAAATGACGAGTACGGGCAATAAAGGTATCTTCTTCAGGCTGGAAGCCTGCATGCGCTGTAATCGCCTCTATGAGCGCTTGTACACCGGTTTCCTGCTTGGCTGAGACAGTGATATGACGGAAACCCTGAAAATCATCGATGATAGCTTCGGCACCGGTCAAATCTGCTTTATTACCAATCAGCATCAGGCGTTTCGGTTCAATATGTTCAGCAAAATATTCCTGTGCCAGTTGTAATGGATCATCACCCTGACTCAGGTCATAGACTAGCAACAGCAGATCTGCCTGTTCAATTTCCTTGATTGCACGACGAATCCCTTCTTTTTCCACGATATCACCCGTTTCACGCAGACCGGCAGTATCAGTCAGGGTAATTGGCAAACCATTTAAGGTAATTTTCTCATGCAAAACGTCACGTGTCGTACCCGCAATATCGGTCACAATGGCGCGTTCAATCCCGGCCAAAGCATTCAATAAGGACGATTTACCGGCATTGGGTTTACCGGCAATGACCACCTGCAAACCTTCACGTAACAACTGACCTTGACGTGCGGATTGCTGGACTTGAGTGACTGCATTGGATACGCCATCCAGCAGATTTAAAATCTTGCCATCTGCCAGAAAGTCGATTTCTTCTTCCGGGAAATCAATTGCCGCTTCTACATGCAGACGCAAATGAATCAGCTGCTCAAGTACGGCATTCACCTTGGTCGAAAATGCGCCTTGCAGAGAACGTACTGCCGAACGTGCAGCCGCTTGCGATGTCGCATCAATCAGGTCAGCAATGGCTTCAGCCTGGACCAGATCCAGCTTGCCATTTTCAAAGGCACGCATGGAGAATTCACCTGCTTTGGCTGCTGTTGCCCCAAGTTCCAACAAACGTGCCAGCAGAGCATTCTGGATGACCGGACCGCCATGGCCTTGCAGTTCAACCACATCTTCGCCCGTGAAAGAATTTGGATTCGGGAAGCAGATCGCTAAACCTTCATCCATGACTTCACCTGCCGCATCATAAAACTGGCGAAAACCGGCAAATCGGGCTTTTGGCAGGTCTTTGCGAGTCAGGGCCTGAGCAATCTCATAAGATTTTGGACCAGACAGACGAATCACCCCAACGCCGCCACGTCCCGGTGGTGTCGCAATCGCAGCAATCGTAGTGGTTGGGTTGAGCATAAAATTCACCTGCAGAAGAACAAAAAGTACAGCCAAAAAAAATCCGCCTAAGATTACCATCTTAAGCGGATTTATTCAGCCCGTCAGTTCAACTTAGTTGACTGGCTTTGCCTCATCACGTTGTGCACGATCTTTGGCAACAGACTTGTTGATCAAGCTTTGCTGCAGGATGGTAATCAGGTTGTTGACAATCCAGTACAGCACCAGACCAGCCGGGAAGAACAGTAAGAATACTGTAAAAATCACTGGCATGATCTTGAACACTTTCGCCTGCATTGGATCAGTCGGTTGTGGGTTCAACGACTGCTGGATATACATGGTTGCACCCATCAGCAATGGCAGGATGAACCAAGGATCCATTGAAGATAAATCCTGAATCCACAGCATCCATGGTGCATGACGCAGTTCCACAGATTCCATCAGTACCCAGTACAATGCCAGGAAGATTGGCATTTGCAGCAAGAGCGGTAAACAGCCGGCAAGTGGATTTACCTGCTCGCGTTTGTACAGTGCCATCATCTCTTGAGAGAAGCGCATACGGTCTTCACCGAACTCTTCTTTCATACGCTGCATTTCTGGCGCAATCACACGCATTTTCGCCATAGAGCGGTAACTCTTCGACGACAATGGCCACAGGATCAGTTTTACCAGAATAGTCAACAGAATGATCGCCCAGCCCCAGTTACCTACCAGGCCATGGAAAAATTCCAGACCAACAAATAGTAGTTTGGCAATCGGCCATAACCAGCCATAATCTACAGTCTGGTTCAGACCTGTTGCCAGATCTTTGAGCTCTGACTGGATTTTTGGACCAGAATAGAAGGTCGCATCAATTTCAGCCACAGTACCGGCAGGTACATTGAAGGTCGGAGAGGTAAAGCCAATGATATTCATGTTATCAGTTGACTTACGTGATTCCAGCTTCGCCGTATAGGCCTCGCCATTGCCCTGTGTCAGTTTCAGGTTACCTGGTACCCATGCACTGACAAAGTAGTGCTGCACCATCGCAACCCAGCCGCCTTTGGCTTCAGTGCTGAGTTTTTCTTCAACAAAGTTGTCAAATTTCAACTTGTTGTAATGCTCATCCGGGGTACCCCAAGCGCCACCCAAGAAAGTACCTAAAGTAAAGATACCTTGATCAGATTTGCCTGGATCCTCAGAATTGTCACGCTTGATCTGGCCAAACATTTGACCTTGCCAAGCCTGTCCACTGCGGTTGATAACCTTGTGGTTCACGACAACTGGATATTCACCTTCAGTAAAATTGAAGGTTTTGATGATTTCTACACCATCTGCCGTCTTGAATACCATTGGCACAGACAGAACTTTTACATTCTCGCCATCTTTATTTTTGACTGCCTTAGCATCTGCCAGGGTATAAGCAGTTTTTTCCAGCTCATAGCTTGGACGGCCATTACGGCTGCTGTCCGGTCCATTTAGACCAATTAAACCTGACTGCGCGACATAAGTACGTTTCGCATCGCTTTCCAGCATGACGAAAGGTTCATCGCTGTCTTTGTTTTTGTCATGATTGAGTAATTCAACACGAACAATATCACCACCTTTAGGATTAATCCAAAGATGATAAAGGTCAGTTTGTACTGAAATAAGCTGCTGACTTACAGGTGCTGTAGCATCCGTGGCTTGCTGCGCTGGAACATTTGCTTGTGGCACATCAGAAGCGGCGGTAGCCGTCTGAGCATTTGGCAAATCTGCTGACACTTCTTGCGACACAACTGCAGTTTCCTGCTGAGGTTGAGCTTCCGCATTTCCATAATCTTTTTGCCACGCCAAAATGAGCAAATATGCGACAACAAACATAGCCCCGAGAATTGCAATCCTGGCCCATTGTTGCATATGTATTACCCCAAGTGGTGAGAGTGATTTTGGTTCAATAAACGATCACGAAAGGGTACAGCAACGTGAAGCGTTTGAGAATCTATTTGCTGAAATGAAATAAAACGAATCGCTTTCGGAGGAACAGGATCGTATCCTGAGCCACCCCACGGATGACAACGGCAAATACGTTTAGTAGCCAGCCACACACCACGCACAGCTCCATGTGTATGGACTGCTTCCAAGGAATATTGAGAACATGTTGGAAGATAACGACAGCGTGGTCCAAGTAAAGGACTAATCGCAATCTGATAGAAACGGATCAACCAATGCAGTAAACGTACCATTGGCCATCTCTACTTTTGTGGGGAGGGAGCTATTTTTATATGCTTTTTGGCAAGACGGTTGAGTTTCTGCCAAGCAAATTGTAGTTGCTGGTGCAATTCTGCATTCGGGACTGTATCAATACCAGCTTTTGGCATCACCACAATATCCAGATCGCTGAGCTGCTGTTGATGCAGGCGAAAACTTTCGCGAGCAAGACGTTTTACTCGATTTCGTTCATGCGCACGGCGCACTTTTTTCTTGGCAACAACTAAACCCAAACGGCTATTTGGCAGTTCGGACGGTTTTGCAAGAAATAAGAAATGGGGTTGATGCACTTTTAAAAGCGCACCATCAAAGACACCTTTATAATCGGCAGCACAGCGTAATCGTAACTCTGTGCCAAAACCATAAAGTGTTGTCATATCACCCAAAGTCGGCGAAGCCTAACTGATTAAACAGTTAAGCTGTGACGACCTTTTGCACGACGGCGAGCTAGAACTTGACGACCAGCTTTAGTAGCCATACGAGCACGGAAACCATGAACGCGTTTACGCTTTAATTCAGATGGTTGGAATGTACGTTTCATGTCGAAACTCCAAAAATGATCTTTCTATGAAGGTCCGCGATTTTAGTGCTCATTGCTTGAGCTGTCAATGCAAAAGCATATTTCTTTTCAAATTAGTCTAGGAATTGGCTTGTCTGATACTTTTCAAATTGTGTAGTCAAAGAGTGAATAAAATAGTTAACCACAATATAAACAATTGTTTTAATATTATATTTTAGTTATTAACATCTATATCAACAGATTTATCCACAATACTATACACAATTCAAATTTAGATTCTCGTTTTGAATTTAAATTTAAACCATGTGTTGGTTATCCACAGAAAGTCTGGATCTTATAAATAAATTCAAATTTATAAATTTAAATTTATTACTATTAGGGAACTGTTTTTCTGTGGAAAATGCATTTTTGATTTTAATAAACATAATCTTATATTGTGGATAAAACTGTTTCTATAATTTTTATACTTTGTGGATAACTTTATGTTATATTTTATCCACAGCTTGCGGATAAACTTATCCACACCAGGTTTTAAATTTAAATTTATGCATGAAAAGCGCTTTTTTGAACGATTTATGCTGAATATTTCATGACAGATGTGGATAACTTGGTTAGAATGGCGACCCGCTTTCAGGTGCGGCAATGGCTTTTGAATAAACAATGGAATGAATAGGGGATTCACATGCTTTGGACAGACTGCTTAAATCGCTTGCGACAAGAGCTCTCTGGAAATGTCTTTACAATGTGGATACGCCCACTGGTTGCAGAGGAACTGGACGATACTCTTCGTCTTTATGCACCGAACCCTTACTGGACGCGCTACATTCAAGAACATCATCTGGAGCTGATCTCGATTCTGGCGGAACAGTTATCTGAAGGCCGGATCCGTAAAGTCGAAATTCTGGTGGATTCCCGTCCTGGTGCGATTTTATCTGCCAGTGAACAGCCAGCGACCACCACGGCTGCTTTAGAAACACAGCCAGTGAGTACGCCTGCGCCTCGCCCACGTAAAGAAAAAGAAGAATCAGTTAAAAATAGCCGCAAGCGTCAGCTAAATCCCTTATTCACTTTTTCTCTATTTGTGGAAGGCCGCTCGAATCAGATGGCCGCAGAAACCTGCCGTAAGGTTTTGACCCAGCTCGGTGCATCTCAACATAACCCGTTATTTTTGTATGGCCCGACCGGTCTGGGTAAAACCCACTTAATGCAGGCAGTAGGGAATGCATTATTGCAAGCCAAGCCGAATGCCCGCGTGATGTATATGACCGCAGAAAGCTTTGTGCAGGACTTTGTCAGCTCGCTGCAGCAGGGCAAGGTTGAAGAATTCAAGAAAAACTGTCGTTCTCTGGATTTATTACTGGTCGATGATATTCATTTATTGGCGGGTAAAGAGGCCAGTCTGGTTGAGTTCTTCTATACTTTTAACGCACTGTTGGACGAATCGAAACAGATCATTCTGACCTCGGATCGTTATCCGAAAGAACTGACGGAGCTGGATCCTCGTCTGGTTTCACGTTTCTCCTGGGGCTTGTCGGTAGGGGTTGAGCCGCCCGATATTGAAACCCGTATTGAAATTTTACTTAAAAAAGCTGAAAGCAATGAAGTTGACCTGCCACGTAACTGCGCACTGTTTATTGCACAACAAGTGGTTGCGAATGTGCGTGAGCTTGAAGGTGCACTAAACAAAGTGGTGGCGATTTCCCGCTTTAAAGGCACACCGATTGATCTGGATGTAGTGCGTGAATCCTTAAAAGATGTTTTGGCGATTCGCGCCCGCACCATCAGTACTGAAAATATTCAGCGTGTGGTCAGTGAATATTTCCGTATTCCACTGAAAGAACTGGTCGGTCCGAAACGTACCCGTATTTATGCACGTCCGCGTCAGCTTGCAATGGGTCTGGCACGTGAATTGACCGGAGACAGTTTCCCGGAAATTGGCATGGCATTTGGTGGTCGTGACCACAGTACCGTGATGCACGCCTGTGAAAAAGTATTGAGTCTGCGTGAGGAAGATCCGATCTTCAACGAGGACTATAAAAACCTGCAGCGCCTGCTGCAAAGCTAAGCCAAAACGCTCAAATTCTGCGCTTGCTATGCGGCTTTTTTTGCCGCATAGTACAGTGCTAAATAATTAACTTTTCCATATTAATCTTCAGTTTTCAGAGGAATGTACCGTGCGTTTAAAAATCGCGAAAGAGAGCTTACTGAATGTTCTATCACATGTCGTAGGAGCGGTTGAACGTCGCCATACCCTAAACATTCTGTCTAACCTGAAAATTCAAGTGACAGCTCAAGTATTAACGGTGACTGGTTCAGATCTTGAGGTAGAACTGGTAGCAAGTATGCCTCTGAATGAAGGTGCATGTTTGCAAGCCGGTGAAACCACGGTTCCTGCACGTAAGCTGATTGATATCTGTAAATCTTTGCCATCAGCTGCGTTGGTAGATCTGCAAATTACTGAAGATCAGCGCTGTATTTTAAAGTCTGGAAACAGCCGTTTTGTGCTCGGTACCTTGCCTGCTGAAGACTATCCATTGCTGTCGACTGAAAACAGTCAGGGCACCCAGGTAACTGTGACCCAGCGTGAACTAAAACGCCTGTTTGAAAAAACTGCGTTTGCGATGGCGGTACAGGATGTACGTTTCTACCTGACCGGTACATTACTGGAAATTGATGCTAACCAATTGCGTGCAGTGACTACGGATGGTCACCGTCTGGCGCTGTGTGAAACAGCTGCGCAATCGACTGCAGCTCAGCCAATTCAGGCGATTGTGCCACGTAAGGCAGTAGGTGAATTACAGCGTTTACTTAGTGTTGAAGATGATCAGTTATCATTGCTGATTGGTCGTGAATTGCTAAATATAACTATCACTGTTGCAAACCGTGATAAGGAGCAGGGGGATACTACAGTACGTTTCACCACCAAATTGATTGATGGTAAATTCCCTGACTATCGCCGTGTGATTCCACGTGGTGGTGACAAGCACGTGATCATCGCACATGACGTATTCAAGCAATCTCTGCAACGTGTTGCGATTTTGAGTAATGAGAAACTTCGTGGTGTATTCCTGAACTTTAATGCGGATTCACTGCAACTGCGTGCCAATAACCCGGAGCAGGATGAAGCGATTGAAGATCTGGCCATTCAGTATGCGGATGCACCAATGGAAATGTCTTTCAATGCGCAATATTTGCTAGAAGTCTTGGGTGTGCTGGACGGTGATGATGTCTCCATGAGCATGACCGAAGCAAACCAGTCGGTGTTGGTTCAGGATCCTGCACATACTGATCAAACTTATGTGGTCATGCCGATGCGCGTTTAAGCGGCAGCATCCAGGCACAAGCTAATCATGCATATTACGCGTTTGCATATAGAGCGTGTACGAAACTTAAAAACGGTTGCACTCCAGGGATTGCAGCCGTTTAACGTTTTTTATGGCCAGAATGGTTCAGGCAAGACCTCTATTCTGGAAGCCATTCACCTGTTGGCCACAGGGCGTTCTTTTCGTACCCATATTCCTAAAAATTACATTCAGCACAGCGCTTCGGATGCGATCGTGTTTGCCCAGTCTGATACCGAAAAAATCGGTATGCAGAAAATGGCCAGTGGTGAGCAGTTGATCAAGGTAAATGGTGATCTGGTGGCGACTCAGGGGCAGCTGGCCAAGCTGCTACCTTTGCAGCTGATTGATCCACAAAGCACCGATATTATCGATCATGGTGCCAAGCCACGCCGACAGTTATTGGACTGGTTAATGTTCCACGTGGAACCAAAATTCTATCATGCCTGGCAATATTATTCGCGTGCCTTGAAACAGCGCAACAGCTTGCTAAAGTCCAGGCGCTACCTCAGTCTTTCAGAGCTAGAGCCGTGGAACCAAATGCTCAGTCAATATGGTGAGATTCTGCATTCACAACGGATCGGTATTGTCGAGCAATGGAAAGTTTTCTTTGAGGAAGACCTGAAACATTTGCTGCCAGATCTCACGATTAGCCTGGATTATAGTCCCGGTTTTCATGCTGAAACTGGCCTGCTCAATGACCTGACCAATCATCATGAGCGGGACGTTGAAAGACGCTATACAGAATACGGCCCACATCGCGCAGATTTGCGTCTGAAGACCCCTCTAGGAGATGCAGATGTGATCCTGTCTCGTGGACAGAAAAAGCTGCTGCTGATGGCGTTAAAACTGTCTCAAATTGCAATGCTACATTCTTGTAATAAGGAAACTGTGGTATTATTAGATGATCTGACAGCAGAATTAGATTTAACCGCCCAACAACGTTTAATTGAGCGATTGAGCCAACTTGGTAGTCAAGTTTTTATTACCACTTTAGACCACGAATCAGTACAAAAGCATTTACATGATTTGTCTATCTCATATCAGTTATTCAATGTTGAAAACGGTATCGTTCAGGTTGTTGTGCAATAGTATTTTAAAGTTTTACCCATCTTTGGATAGACCTATTTTTCACTAGGGAGAAACCATGAGTTCAGAAGATCAAGCTGCTTCTCAACCAGAACAAACCATTGAAAAGGCTTATGATTCCTCTAGCATCAAGGTATTACGTGGTTTAGACGCTGTGCGTAAGCGTCCGGGCATGTACATTGGTGATACAGACGACGGTACAGGCTTACACCACATGGTTTTCGAGGTGGTCGACAACTCGATTGACGAGGCACTGGCAGGTCACTGTGATGAAATTTTAGTGACTATTCATGAAGATGAATCGGTGTCAGTATCAGATAACGGCCGTGGTATTCCAACTGATATTCATCCTGAAGAAGGTGTGTCTGCAGCAGAAGTAATTCTGACTATTCTACATGCCGGCGGTAAGTTTGATGACAACAGCTATAAGGTCTCTGGTGGTCTGCACGGGGTAGGTGTTTCGGTTGTAAATGCCCTGTCAGAAAAACTGGAACTGACCATTCATCGTGCTGGTCATATTCATCAGCAGGAATACCGCCATGGCGATTCACAGTACCCGTTAAAAGTCATTGGTGATACAGACCGAACCGGTACCCGTGTACGTTTCTGGCCAAGTGCTGAAACCTTTAGTCAGACCATTTTCAATGTCGATATTCTGGCGCGCCGTTTACGTGAATTGTCATTCCTAAATGCCGGTGTGCGTATCGTACTGCGTGATGAACGCATTAATGCCGAGCACATCTTTGATTATGAAGGTGGTCTGTCCGAATTTGTAAAATATATCAATGAGGGCAAAACTCACCTGAATGATATCTTCCATTTTACTACGATGGCGGAGAACGGGATCGGGGTAGAAGTGGCATTGCAATGGAATGATTCTTATCAGGAAAATGTACGCTGCTTTACCAACAACATCCCGCAAAAGGATGGTGGTACGCATTTAGCCGGTTTCCGTGCTGCACTGACCCGTGGTTTAAATAACTATATGGACAGTGAAAATATTCTGAAAAAAGAAAAAGTTGCAGTATCTGGTGATGATGCACGTGAAGGCTTGACTGCGATTGTATCGGTGAAAGTACCGGATCCGAAATTCTCATCACAGACCAAAGAAAAGCTGGTGTCGAGCGAAGTAAAAACTGCGGTCGAACAGGCCATGAATAAGTCATTCTCAGAGTACTTGTTAGAGAATCCGCAAGCAGCGAAATCAATCGCGGGTAAAATCATAGATGCCGCACGTGCCCGGGATGCAGCGCGTAAAGCACGTGAAATGACACGTCGTAAGAGTGCGTTAGACATTGCCGGTCTTCCAGGTAAACTGGCAGACTGTCAGGAAAAAGATCCAGCATTGTCTGAACTGTACCTGGTCGAGGGTGACTCGGCGGGTGGTTCTGCGAAACAGGGTCGTAACCGTAAGATGCAGGCAATCTTGCCACTGAAAGGTAAAATCCTGAACGTGGAACGTGCACGTTTCGACCGTATGATTTCATCGGCTGAAGTGGGGACACTGATTACTGCACTGGGCTGTGGTATTGGTCGTGAGGAATATAATCCGGACAAGTTGCGTTATCACAAAATCATCATCATGACCGATGCTGACGTGGATGGTTCGCACATCCGTACCTTGCTGTTGACCTTCTTCTTCCGTCAAATGCCGGAACTGGTTGAACGTGGTCATATTTATATTGCACAGCCACCGCTGTACAAGCTGAAAAAAGGTAAGCAGGAACAGTACATTAAGGATAATGATGCGCTGGAAACTTACCTGATTTCGAATGCGATTGATGAACTTGAACTGCACATCAGTGCGGATGCACCTGCTATTCGTGGTGATGCACTGGCAAATGTGATTGCAGATTACCAGACCTCGCAAAAAAGCTTGAATCGTTTGACGCTACGTTATCCTGCAACATTGCTGGATGGTCTGTTGGCGCTTGAAGCATTTAAACTGGATCAGGCAAATGATCTGGATTATGTGGAAAACTGGGCAATGCAGTTGCGTCAACACATCGAAGACAAGCAACCAAGCTTGCGTCCTGAGCTGGGTATTGAAACTTTCGAGAAGGAAGATGCAGAAGGCAACAAGTCTGTGACTTATCTGCCACGTATCACGATTTATATCCATAACTTGCCACATGTTTATCTGCTTGATTCAGGTCTGTTGGGTTCAAGTGAATATGCACGTTTATTGAAGAACTCGAAGAGCTGGTTCACGTTACTCGAAGAGGGTGCTTACCTACAAAAAGGTGAGCGCAAGATTCTGGTGAATAGCTTCCATGAAGTATGGCAGCACATCCTGCAAGACTCACGTCGCGGCATGATGATCCAGCGTTATAAAGGTCTGGGTGAGATGAATGCGGATCAGCTGTGGGAAACCACCATGGATCCAGAAAACCGTAACATGCTACAGGTAACGGTACAGGATGCGATTGAAGCAGATCGTATGTTCTCTTGCTTGATGGGTGACGACGTAGAACCACGCCGTGCCTTCATTGAAGAGAATGCTCTAAACGCAGATATCGATGCATAACTGATACACAATACACTTAAAAAAGCACCTTTCGGGGTGCTTTTTTTGTGATCAATTTATGCTAATGTCATTTTAACTGGTTAGTATATTCAGCAGCTGATCAGTGATTCTGGCACCCTATCTGGTGATTTTTTTATTCGCAGTATTTGTCTGATCTGGGCCAGCCTATAGCAATAAAGAGGTTTATCCATGGATAGCCAGCTTGAAGAAGTTCGTAAAATTTGGGCCAATGCATTCTATACCGGTCATTATGAGGTTCTGCGTCAGTATGAGCATGAAGACTTTAAGGTGGTGTTTGAGCAGAAAAACCGTGTAGAAACCAGTTATGTCCGTTATGACAGAATTGCGCATGCGGTCAAGAATGGGGTCTGGAAACCGCATAAGCCTGAAGTAGAATATGAAGATTACGAATATAATGCGAATCAGACGGAATGTTGTGTGGTGACTGGTTTAGCTAAAGATAAACATCGTATTCAGGAATTATGGCGCTATGAAAACGAATGGAAAATCATTGAACTTCGATTTCTAAAATCCTAGATTTTCAACCGCTTAACAAAGTTATAAAAATAAAGTAATTAATAAATCAAAATATGTGTGAATAGTCCCATTCCTAAATAAGTTCAAAGCTTGAGCAATAGTGTGGATAACTCCAAAGTTATCCATATTTATTTATGTGAATAAGATAGTATTTATCCACAATAGATTTACTTTAAATCAGCTCTTATTTTAAATTCAAATTTATTCTCTGGTGACTTGTGGGTAAATATTTTTAAATTTAAAATAACGTTTTAAATTTAAATTAGCAGCTTATGC
>NZ_PQLP01000046.1:0-19931 GCF_002918965.1 Acinetobacter sp. ACNIH3
AATTTTCTGACATTCATTTCTCAAATAAACTTCGAGTAATTTCTACCATCAATCAATGAAAATAATTTCGATCAATCAACCAGTAAAAATCCACACAAGTTGTTCTTCATAATCTCTTAATGATCTTCTCAATGCTTCGTCAGCATCAAGCTAGGTCGGCTATATTACTCTCTATCTCTAGAAAGTCAACTAGTAAATCAGATTATTTTTAAACTTATCAAATAAAACCTAACTCAACCAATCTTAACTAAGTTACTGTTTTATCAGAAGTTTTAATCTTCATCACCGCCGATGGATGTGCATTCTACAGTATTTCACTCCACGTGCAACCCCCTTTTTCAACAAAAACCACCGTCTGTTTATTTATTCTACAGAAATCAGCTTTTTCTCTATCTTTTGACTAAAAATGGTACAGAATCGGGCACGTTACTTAATATTTTTTCTTCTTTGCTGAGTTCCTGGAAGCGCAAAGCTCGGCAATCAATGTATTCAATATAGCCCCCTTCCCCATTTTCTTCCTGATCATTAATCTTTACCTGATAGCTAAAACTCCCTACATAGCCTGCCCCAAGACCAAATTTAAAATCACCTCGACTTTGTCCTTGAATTGAAATCTGAATTCCATCTTTATTTTCACAGTGCCATTCGAATTCACGTGGTAAATACATTTTCTGGCCATTTGGTGTGGTCACACTTGGATAGACCCGATGCACTTTAAAAATTACCTTTTCATCCAGCATTTGGGTCTGCTGGCTTTCCAAATCTTTATAGTAAATGCGTGACTGAATAATCTTATTAAAGCTATCTCGTACCTGAACCAGGATAATCTGCCGGTTTTGACTCAGATTAATCATCTGATAAGTCAAGAAAGCAAATGGCAAATAGGGAAACTTGAAACTACGGGCATATTCAAAGCTACCCAGACTTTCGATTTGGTATTGTTGATCTTTATATTGAATGACACCTTCACACCAGCATGGAATCGACCAATAATCAGCCAGAGAAAATCGAAGCTGGGTAAAGTGGGTAATCAACTCGATAGCTCTAATTTTCAGATCAACACTGAGCTCGTCATCCTGGCGGGTGAAATGAAATTCCGGAAATATACTGCTCAATTGCTCACGTGTATGAAAATTAAAGTTACAGCTTTCAAAGCGACACTCATTCTGGATGGAATAATGATTCAACTGACCGACCATGTGCGGACTGGTACTACAGATTACCGTTGCTGTATCCAAGGCATCCGTATGAATGGCATCGGGATTACATAGCATCGGCACATTCGGCTGACCGATCATGCTAAAAAAATTGAAATAATGCAGTGGCGCAGGCAGATTGGGAATAACAAAACGATGGTGAATATATTTATATTTTTTATTAGGACCGTGACAGGCCAGATCGGCTTGGGCAGCAGGAGTCTGATTCAGCTGTTTCGAACGATCCAATAAATCCTGAAGAAACGCCATATCAGACTCTCCTGCATACTAGCTCACTTGTCGTTTCGCCATAAAAGTTGTAACAAAACCAGACAAAGCATAAATTACAGAGATAACCAGAATCCCGACCGGAATATTGTAAGTCATCGCTGCAAAGATAAATACGGCAATTGGCAAGACAAAAAATGGAACTCGTTTACGCTCTACCGTTTTAAAAGAATAGTATTTGATATTGGAGATCATCAGCAAACCGGTAATCACAATCGCAACGGCATTGATGATCTGAACCACTGAATCTTTAATATCGAAAATTTCCGGGAAATCTAAACCGACCCAGACCAGCGAAATAATCATTACGGCAGCAAGTGGACTCGCGACGCCAATGAAGTAGCGTTTATCAACCACACCGATCTGCACATTGAAACGTGCCAGACGGAAAGCCGCACAAGCGGTATAAGCAAAACATGCCGCCAGACCGATCCGGCCCAACTCACTTAAGCCCCAGCTGTACATCAAGATAGCAGGCGCCACACCAAAGGCCAGCATATCCGATAGCGAATCAAACTGTTCACCGAACGGACTTTGCGCACCAATGGCACGTGCAACACGTCCATCTAGGCCATCCAGTAATGCTGCAATAAAAATCGCATAAATGGCTTGCTGAAAATTGCCATTCATACTGGCAATAATTGAGTAAAAACCTGCTAACAACGCTGCGGTTGTAATCAGGTTAGGCCATAGATAGATACCTCGACGCTTAATTTTCTGCCCTTCCTGAGTATGCTCTTCTTCTTCCACCTCAAAGGTGATGCCATCAAAAGGCGCTTCGGTGGAAGAGTCACGTTCCGGTTTGCTTATATTTGTCATTCTTGTCGATCCTAGCTATGACCTGATCTTTAAAAAATTATTCGCCTACTAACCAGCGAACTGCGGCGTGACCACCAGTTTCCTGCATACGTAAATGCGGGAATAACCATTGAAGTGCTTCATCAGCATCTTCAGAGAACTTCCAAGGTGGGTTAATCACCAACAGACCACAACCATTTAAACCAACAGGAGTGTCGTCTGGCCATACACATATTTCACAGATCAGCTGACGGCGAATACCGGTCTTGAACATTTTTTTCTCGAAACGCTCAATCATGGCACGGTCTTTAATTGGATACCAAACAGCAAATACGCCTGTCGGCCATTTTTTATAAGCTGCTGCAATCAACTCGACTAACTGAGGGAAATCTTTACGTTCCAGCTCATACGGCGGGTCGATCATTACCAGACCGCGTTTTTCTTTCGGTGGAATGACTGCGAGCAAACCTTCATAAGCATCACGCTCATGCAGACCAGCACGCTTGTCAAAAATATTCTGATCAAGCTGCTGGAAGACATCACGCTGCATTTCAAAAATGGTGGCTTTGTCGATTTCACGCATGCCTTCAAGGGCAAACCACGGAGAACCCGGATACGCGCCTTTACCAAAATTTTCACGCATTTTTTCAACAATTTTTAAATATTGCTGTATGCCTTCAGGGGCATTGCGCTTGATTGAATCATCCAGTTTAATCAGGCGATGAATACCGTTTAAGAACTCACCAGACTTCTGCGCTTCTGAAGTCGATAAGTCATATTTACCTGCGCCGCCATGCGTATCAATATAACGATATGGCTTGTCTTTATTATTAAGGCGAGACAAAATCTGAAGCAATAACACGTGCTTCATGACATCGGCAAAGTTGCCTGCATGGAAGTGGTGACGATAATTCATGTTTCAATTATTCCTAAGATCAATAGCTATTTTAACATGAAAAACTGATTCGTTCAGAAACGATTATTGCTCTAAAATAGCAAACCTTTTTACCACACGCTCGAGAATTGAAAAATGGAAGCAGTTGTCATCCCAGGGGATTGGAATGTTGATCAAATCTTAGATGATTTAGATCAACATGGCTTTAGTGTTGTTGACGGTGCTTATTCAATTGAATATCAACATGCGGTCAGTCAAGAATGCCTAAGTCACTTAAACGAATTTCGTGATGCCGCGATTCAAAATGGCGTAGTAAGTAACATCCGCAGTGATCATATTCTTTGGTTACAACCTGAACTTCAAATCTCTCACCAACATACCAAAACCCTGCAACAATTTTCTCAAGTTTTAAACCGCGCATTTTATTTGGGTATTAAAGATGTCGAAGCACATTTTGCCTGCTATAACGCAGGTGAATTCTATGCTCTTCACCGCGACAACCCGCAAGGTAAGAATGGCCGCATGATTTCCTCGGTATATTATCTGCATGAAGAATGGCAAGATGACTGGGGGGGTGAACTACATTTACAAGATAAAAATGGACAGTGGCATGCGATTTCACCTAAGCCCAACCGTTTAGCATTCTTCCAAAGTGATTTATTGCACGAAGTATTAGTAGCCAAACATCAACGTTTATCCATTACCGCGTGGTTACGCTCAGATACCTCTTTAATCTAGCCTTTAAAAGCAGACAATCATCCTCATATACCAATCATTAAGACACGAGGACTGCGTTCATGCGACCAACCACCAAAGAGATCATTGCACGCATTGGTGAAACAGATCAGCTATTTTTAAATGGCAATACCCCTGAGCTGGCGCTTGAACGGGCTGACCTTCGCCTACAACTGGTAGCGATCAGCCAGTTACGTCAGGAACAGGTGCATTTTCTGCAAGAAGCGATTGTTCTGCTGGAACAAGGTCGAATCGAGTTTGAAGAAATGCCTCTCGATCTGTATATCAATCTGTCATTGCATTTGGCTAAAGCCTACATGATCTATTTTGAACTCACAAAAGAAAATCGCTATGCACTGATTACCCAGCAGATTTTAAAACCGATGAGCCGTTATGAGCATGCAGATATCTATTTCTTCCTGGCATATGCCTCAGCAAGCAAAAAAGAACCGGCTATGACCCGTCACTGGTTAAATAAATACAGTAAATTGAACAATTTTGATCTGGAACTGGTAGATCAACATCCAGCATTTGAAGAATACCGTCAACAGGACTGGTTTATTCAAATTCTACACAGCCGGATGCATTAAAACTGCGAAATTATTCTCATAAAAAATGCCTCATGAATGAGGCATTTTTTATAACTAGTTTTATCTTCTTAAGCCAGTCGACGGCGATCGGCATCTAAGTGTAACTGTTGATTCAGTTCATCAACCCAAATTGCCCAGTCATCGTCTTGTACCAAATGACTAATTAACAATGAACGCTGTGCTTTATTCCAGAAATGCGCATCATGCAATGAGATTTCCTTAGGTAACTGATGAGTACGTACATATAGCTCAATGGCAGCAGGACTATTCGGCAAACCAAGTTGCGAAAATAATAGGGGTAAGGATGGTTGCATTGTTCCGAGCATCTCGCCCTCCTTATATCAGTTAACTTGTAATTCTTTATATAACTAACTTATAAGATAAGACAAAAAAAACCTAGTCCTGTGACTAGGTTTGTTTGTATCTTTTTGTATAAAAGTGGACTAAGCGCTTTGCTTATCACTCTCTACATGCAGTAATTGATTGAGCTTATCAATAATTACAATCCATTCATCATCTTGATGCCAATGTTCACGAAGAAATGCACTCTGCCCCTCACTCCAAAATTCCGCATCTGGCAGAATAACTTCAGATGGAAGCTGATGGGTACGGGTAAATTCATCAATCGACCTTTCATCTGCTGGCAGGCCGAGTTGTTCAAATAATAATTCTAAAGTAGGTTGCTGTTCCAATACCATTTGATTGCTCCGTGATAGAAATAAAAAATAATTTGCTGCTAGTTTTTTTAACTTTCAGGGATGTGAGGAGGTCGGCAGATCACAAGTACCTGAACCCTCTGCTTCTATATGCAATTGTTCATTCAGTACATCGACAAAAATGGCCCAATCATCATCTTGCTTCCAATGCCCAATTAGAAAGTCATGTTGGTTCTTGGTCCAAAAAGGTGCTTTATGTAATGGCACATCCATCCCGATCTGATGGGTTCTGATAAATTCATCGATTGCTTCAGGGCTTGAATCCAAGCCGAGTTGCTCAAAAAAAACTTCCATGGTAGGTCGCTGCTCTAACATCTCAGTACCTCCTCTTTTATTGATGACTCTGCTTACAAATTAAACGACTTATATAGAAAGTTCAGTTGTCGCTCTTTGACAGGATGTTATTTTTTGTTCTTAGGATATTCTGAAATAAAAAAAGCACTCCATGTGGAGTGCTTTTTTTATTTAATCTTAAAAGACTAAATTAGTTAAGCATGTCAGCCACTGCTGCGCGCTCTTCTTCAAGTTCGTTCAATGTAATATTGATACGTTCACGGCTGAATTCGTCGATTTCAAGACCTTGAACGATTTTGTATTCACCGTTTTCAGTCGTTACAGGGAAACCGAACATTACGCCTTCAGGGATACCATAAGAACCGTCAGAAGGAATACCCATCGTTACCCATTTGCCGTTAGTGCCAAGAGCCCAATCGCGCATATGATCGATTGCAGCGTTTGCAGCAGAAGCAGCAGAAGACAGACCACGTGCTTCAATGATCGCAGCACCACGTTTACCAACTGTTGGAAGGAATACGTCTTTGTTCCATGCAGCATCGTTGATTTTGTCTTTCAAGCTTTCGCCGTTTACGTTTGCAAAACGGTAGTCAGCATACATCGTTGGAGAGTGGTTACCCCAAACAGTCATGTTTTCGATGTCAGAAACTGCAACACCCGCTTTTTGCGCAAGTTGAGTCAACGCACGGTTGTGGTCAAGACGTAACATTGCTGTGAAGTTTTTCGCTGGAAGATCTGGCGCAGATTTCATTGCGATGTAAGCATTTGTATTCGCAGGGTTACCCACAACAAGCACTTTAACGTCACGGCTAGCAACTTCGTTCAGTGCTTGACCTTGACCGATAAAGATTTCGCCGTTTACTTTAAGAAGGTCAGCACGTTCCATACCGGGACCACGTGGACGAGAACCTACTAACAATGCATAGTCAGCATCTTTGAATGCAACTTTAGGATCATCAGTACCGATCATGCCTGCCAATAATGGGAAAGCACAGTCGTCAAGTTCCATCATCACGCCTTTAAGCGCTTGTTGAGCTTTCTCAACAGGAATTTCTAATAATTGAAGAATAACTGGTTGGTCTTTACCCAACATTTCACCGCTAGCGATACGGAATAATAGGCTGTAACCAATTTGACCAGCAGCGCCAGTAACGGCAACGCGAACAGGTTGCTTCATGTAATTATCTCCAATTGAGAGGATAGTCAATGCGGATTAAATAGCTGTTCTATCTAATCTTAATAATCATAAACGGCAAAGATTGTACTCCAATCCTTTCGGAGATGCATGTAAAAGCGAATGAATTCCAACAAAAGTCTGATAGGAAATATAAATTAATTTGGCTGAAAAGCTTAGTATGTACCTTTAATTGTAATGTTCTGAGGGCAGGTATTTACTATACTGCTCGGACATTGCTTATATTGGCCATTGCTGCGATAGCACACCTTAACCGCAGTCAGCAGGCTGACACTACGGTTGGTCTGGCAGTTAAATCGGATGCCGCTGGCGGGTAATTGCGGATTAATCTTAAGGAATTTTGTACGCAATGTATTAATCGACATGACCATGTTTTCTTGGTCTGTCAGTTCCTGTGGTACTTTCAGACGATCCGCATAATTAATAATGGTCCGAAAATACTGGCTGGCACTCATGGGAATACACCCCCCAATACTTTGCCATAAGCGTGCCCGTGAAGCCTCGTCCGGCATGACACGAGCAACCACCTTGGCTTGTAAAGGTGGAAGTGCGGATGAAGTCTGCGTGCTGCAATCCTGTTGACTGGTTTCAGGAAATAAGCCGGAGATATTCAAGGAATAACCTTCCAGACATTTTCGCTTTTTGGCCAATTCAGGATACAGACTGCAAAGTGCGGGAACCATCTGCACCTCCATGATATAGCCCGTCGGTGCCGCAAGCGCAGGAAAACTTCCTCCTGCGACTATACAAGCAGAAAGCCATACTCATACTCGACGACTATTCATTAACTTCATGAATAATTCACTATCCCTAAATCATTAATTTTTATTGTGTACTACGTAGCGGAATTGCTTGCATACGTTTCCCGATTGATTGTGCTCCCTGGCCCAATAGGATGCCATAATGTGTCGCATTGGTCATGACATGTTTCACATAATCCCGTGTTTCTAATAAAGGAATGGTTTCCGTGTACTGATCTGCTGCTAGATTCTGTAAGTCTGGCTGCCAACGGCGTGCGCGATTCGGTCCGGCATTATAACCTGCCGTTGCTAAAACAGGACTGTTGCTGAGCTGGCGTTGAATCGTAGACAAATAGAAGGTGCCATAACGAATATTGGTATTCATATCGCTTAATGCTGCCGGATTATAGGTTTCGCCCATCTGACGCGCGACCAGTTTGGCCGTATCTGGCATGATCTGCATCAAGCCACCTGCCCCGACATGTGAACGCGCCACAGTATTAAATCGGCTTTCCTGACGCATCAAACCATAAGCCCATGCCGGATCAACACTGGCATTCTGGCTATGGCTGACCACATAATTTCGATATGGCATTGGGAAACGGTAATCATAGTTGTGCTTATTCACTGTACGATCTGCAGCATAAATAGCACGGTCATGCCAGCCCATATCATGCGCACGTTTCGCTGCGGCAAGCAGTAGATCATCATCATGTTTCAAGTAAGCCTGACGCACGGCCCAGTTCCATTCACGGTTTACATACGCAGCTGAAGCATTGATATTACGCAAGGCAAAAGCACGGCGGAAATGAATATCCTGATTCAGGCGTTGCATGGCCTGAGCAGAAGGCTGTGCGGATTTCGGCGTACCTAAGGTTAACTGTCCTAAGCGGTCACGTGCCAGCAGGTTATGATAATCATCACCAGTGGCCAGTTTTCGATAAATATCTTCAGCTGCTTTTTTTGATGCTCGGTCTGAGCGCTGTTCACTTGCACGAGCCAGCCAGTATTGCCAGCGGTCTTCCTGTTTCTGGGTCACACTCATCGCATCAATCGCCCGAATCAGACTTTCCCAAGCGCTAAAGCGAATCGCCTGACGTGCATAAATTTCTGCTTCTTCCGGACTAAATGGCAGGCCATAACTCAGATCCAGATAATTCAGGACTTCACGATTAAAGTTGTTTTTCATCACCGTGGTGCCACCGATATAGCCGACTACACGGTACAAAGCTTTTTGGATCTGTTCAGGAGTGCCTTCAGCAGTACGTCGCACACTCGAAAATGCTGTATTCAGATCACTATCCGCCAGTCGCCCCATGGCATAAACCAGATAAGCATGATCAGCAGTGGTCGCTTTGGGTGCCGTCCATAAATAGGCTGTCGGATTGGCCTGAATGCTATTAAGCTGCGCCAAAGAAAGGTTGAGGCCGATACTCTGGGCGGTCGCAATCGCCTGTCCAGACTGACCGGCACGCAATTGTGTCCAGAGTCGTTGCTGACGGTCTTCAATGGTTAATAAGGGACTGGACAGCATCATTCGACCTAAACCGGCACAGGATTCCGGTTGAGAATTGGTGGTCAGCCAGACATCTTTATATTCGGCATAGACCAGAGGATCACCACTTTTGGCACGTACCTGAGCAATCGCGCAGCTTTCTGCCTGATCTGGATTGGTCACATATTGCAAGACTGGCTGTGCTGCTGAAAAATCGGCCTGCTTTACTTTTTCTTCAACATAGTCTGCTGCCAGCTTCTCTGCCATGGCAGATTGCGGATAACGCTGGGCAAAATTAATAATCTGACTGGCCGGCTGCATACCAAGATTTTGATTCAGAATCCAGTATTCCGGGTAGTAACCCAAGGCATCATTTTGCATGGCTGCACGATACTGTTGTAATAATTCAATATTTCCAGCATTTGCCGCAGTGAGTGCGTCATTAAATTGTTCTTCGGCAGCTTGAACGCCCATTGAACTCAGACAGGCCATCCCTACAGTGAATAATCTTGAATATTTATGTGTACTTATAATCTGTTTCAACATTAACTTAACTTCTATCATGTAGTTCGTGCCAGACAATTTTGTTCAACATCGGTGCTAGTTTATAAATTCTAGACCGACTCTACTGTTCTCTTATGTAACCTTATGATTCAGCAATATTAATTTTCAAACATTTTCTGTCCATAAATCAATATTTTCAGGCCACCAATAAAGGCTATAAGTTTAAGCGACTTTCCTGCTAAAATATGCGACTTCCAAAAAATTCATTCTGTGAATTGAATTCTAATTGACCTGATTCGCAGATTAATAAGGTCGTCCGTTCACAATTTAAACGTATTATCCCTAGGAGCCTTCATGACGGTTCAAACCTTCATTCCGAAGAGTGCCCCAGCTGCCTCAGAAAACACTGTTACCCAGCCAGCGCACACCCCAGCCCACGATGCTACAGTCAAAAAACTGTACATTGAAACGCAAGGGTGTCAGATGAATGAGTATGACAGTCATCGTATGGCCGACCTTTTGGGCGACTCACATGGCTATGTGCTAACCACTGACCCTAAAGAAGCAGATATTCTTCTGATGAATACTTGCTCAATTCGTGAAAAAGCACAAGAAAAAGTATTCTCTGAATTGGGTCGCTGGCGCAAACTAAAAGAAAAAAATCCGGATCTGATTATTGGTGTGGGTGGCTGTGTTGCTTCACAAGAAGGTGACAACATTCAGAAACGTGCCAATTATGTTGACATGATTTTTGGTCCACAAACCCTGCACCGTTTGCCGCAAATGCTGGATCAGCATTTTGAGCAAGTGGAAAAGCCAAAAAAAGACAAAATTAAACTGGTTGATATTTCCTTCCCGGATATTGAGAAATTCGACTTTCTGCCTGAACCACGTGTTGAAGGTTATAAAGCCTTTGTATCAATCATGGAAGGCTGTTCAAAATACTGTTCTTTCTGTGTGGTGCCGTATACCCGCGGTGAAGAAGTATCACGTCCCCTGGATGATGTCCTGGCAGAAATTGCAGGTCTGGCAGAAAAAGGCGTACGTGAGATTTCACTATTGGGTCAGAACGTAAATGGCTATCGTGGTGAAACCTTTGATGGCAAGATCTGTACTTTTGCCGATCTGTTACGTTTAGTTGCAGAAATTCCAGGTATTGGCCGCTTACGTTATACCACGTCGCATCCACTCGAATTTAATGATGACCTGATTCAATGCTACCGTGACCTGCCACAAATGGTGTCACATCTGCATTTACCAGTGCAAAGTGGTTCCAATGACGTCCTTCAAGCGATGAAGCGTAACCATACGATTGATGTCTATATCGAGAAAATTGCCAAACTCCGTAAAGTCCGTCCGGATATGCACCTATCTTCAGATTTCATTATTGGTTTCCCGGGTGAAACCGACGACAACTTCGAAGAAACATATCAGTTTATTAAAGATATGGACTTTGATCATTCGTACAGCTTTGTGTATTCAAAACGTCCGGGTACGCCTGCTGCGGAACTTGAAGACACTACACCTGAACAGGTGAAAAAAGAACGTCTGGCAAAAGTTCAAAAATGGATCAAGCAATCCAGCATTGAGAAAACGGATGCGATGCTTGGCACCATTCAACGTGTTCTCATAGAAAAAGTTTCAGACAAGGATCCAAATGTCCTTGTAGGTACCGCAGATAACACACGTTATGTGACATTTATTGGTGATCCTGCATGGGTTGGACGTTTTGCCGAGATTGAAATCACTGAAATAAAAACACTCAATTTAGTTTACGGTGAGCTATTGAATCTTGAGCCTGACGTGGCGTAATGTAGGGATATAAGAACCTATCTCTATAAGGAACTCTCTTTGACAGCAGCGATTCGACGTACAGTAGCTTTTCCTGGAATTTCAATGGACCGTTTACAGAGCATGCTCGGTGCTTATAACGGTCATTTGAAGCAAATTGAACAACGTTTAGACGTCAAAGTTTCCCATCGAGGCGACAGCTTTTTTATTGATGGTGAGATCGATGCCGTTGAGAGAGCGGAGTTGCTCCTGCAGCGACTTCATGAAGAATCTGAACAGAGCGGCCAGATCAGTGCAGATACCCTGCACCTGATGATCCAAGGCAGCCAAACCGACCGTGAATTGCAGGACAACCTGCATGATCAGGAACATACTGGTCTGGACAATGTCTGGCTACAGACTCGTAAAGGCCGTATCAATCCACGTGGTGCCAATCAGAAACGTTATGTACAACGCATTCTGCAAAGTGACATTTCTTTCGGTATTGGTCCTGCCGGTACAGGTAAAACCTATCTGGCGGTAGCAGCTGCAGTGGACATGCTGGAACGTAATGAGATTCAGCGTATCCTCCTGGTACGTCCTGCGGTAGAAGCCGGTGAAAAACTTGGCTTCCTGCCGGGTGATCTGTCACAAAAAATCGATCCATACTTACGTCCGCTTTACGATGCCCTGTATGAAATGCTGGGTTTCGAAAAAGTAGCCAAATTGATTGAACGTCAGATCATTGAAGTGGCACCACTGGCTTATATGCGTGGTCGTACCTTGAACCACTCCTTTGTGATTCTGGACGAAGCACAGAACACGACACCTGAACAGATGAAAATGTTTTTGACCCGTCTGGGCTTTGGCTCTCGTGCAGTGATTACCGGTGACGTGACCCAGGTCGACTTGCCACGTGGTCAGCAATCTGGTTTGGCTCATTCACTTCGTGTATTGGAAAATGTGAAAGAGATTCATATCACCCGCTTCCATTCCCGTGATGTGGTACGTCATCAGCTGGTTCAGAAAATCGTTGAAGCCTATGAAGGCTGGGATAGTGAACAACAACGTTTAAGTGCCGAAGCACGTGCCGAACGCAAAGCACGTCAGGAAGCTTTGGTCGCTGAAAATGATGCGGCAGCTGACGCCCAGCATTAATATTTACTTTTAAGGATTTGTTTTGAAACTTAGTCTTAGTCTACAACAGGATTTTCAGGCACCTGAACTCGTGATTAAGCGTGCCTATATCAAGAAAGTTGTAGAAACTGCTTTACGTCATATCGGTACGCAAAGTGATTGTGAAATTGGTATTGCCTGTGTCGACAATGATGAAAGCCACAAACTGAATCTGGAATATCGCGGAAAGGACAAACCCACCAATGTGTTGTCTTTTCCAAGTGATCTTCCGGATGAAATGGCAGAAGTTTTGGATGCTTTTCCGATTGGAGACTTGGTCATCTGTATCCCAGTGGTATTGCGTGAAGCCGTTGAACAAGGCAAAGCACCTTTGACTCACTTTACCCATATGCTGGTTCATGGCACCTTGCACCTGATGGGCTATGATCATGAGACTTCAGATGAAGATGCAGAAGAGATGGAAGGCATTGAGATCGAGATTCTGGCAAAATTCGGTTTTGCAAATCCATATCTGGAAAGAGACTAAAATTTTCCGACTATAAAAAGTGAGCTTCGGCTCGCTTTTTTATGCCTGTAAATAGCAATCAAATCAATGCTATTTAATTCAACCAAAGCTGATAAAATACACCTCATAACAATAAAGATGATTAGCTAAAGTTCAGGATAAAAATGAAAAAGATTCTTCTCGTATTGCTACTCATGGGTACTTCCCTTCTATCTTCAACACTTTATGCAAGTTCAAAGACGCTATGTAAAGAAACCCAATTTCAAAAAGCAGATGAAGTCTGGACAGGTCATTATTATTTAAATGGCGTCATGGAAACAGGCTCTGAAATGCTGTTATTGCCTGAAGGTAAATTTAAATGGTATCTAACTTATGGAGCCCTAGATCAATATGCTGAAGGTAGATGGTGGAAAAATGGCAACTGCATCGGTTTAAAACCTGAGCGTAAATATAAAAAGCATCTGAGGATTTTTCCAAAGTATCTAAAAATTGAAGGCAAATTTTTAAATGTGATTTGGAACAGTTCCGGAGAACACGGTTATTATCATCGTGTGGAAGAATAATTTCAGAAATTAGTTAAAATTAGAAGTTACTATGCAATATGTCGTTATTTTTAAAGCTAAAATTAAGCAGTTAGACACAGATTACTTTGCCACTGCCCAACAGATGCGGGAAAAGGCCTTGACCCAGTTTCACTGTCAGCATTTTGAAAGTTTAACTGAAGGAATCACTGAGATTGCACTTTCCTACTGGAGCAGCCTGCAGGATATTCATGCCTGGCATCAGGACGCTGAACACCAGGCCGCGCAACAATTCGGTAAAGATAACTGGTATCGCTATTTCAGCGTAGATGTCTGTAAGGTATTACGCCATTATGAAACAGCGCCAGATTAACGCACTTCAAACTCGGCTTCTGCCGGATCAAAACGCCAGGTTCGGATAATTCGTAATTCTGAAATATCTTTCATTTTGGCATCGAAAGCACCAAACGGCGCAGCCTTACGTAATGAGGTTCGAGCAGCTTCATCCAATACAGTATGACCAGAAGATTCCAACAATCGAATCGCTCGAATACCCCCATTTTGATTCAGAATCACCATTAAGCGGACGTCACCCGCCAAGCGCTGTATACGGGCAGATTCAGGATAAAAACGATTCCCATAAAATTCGACTTTTTGACGGAATTTTTCCAGATAAGCTGCAGATACATCCTGCTTGGCTTGGATACCGTCAACAGTTTTAATTTTCTGCTGACGGCTAAAGTTTTTCTGGCGCTGCGTATATTGAGCTTCCAGACTCGCGACCATAGCAGCTTTGGCTTGAAACTGGCTGTTGAGTTCTTCCTGACGTTTCTTGCGCTGATTTTCTTCTGCCTGTTTCTGCCAGCTTAGGGTTGTCATCAGAACTTTTTCTTCAAAGCTCAACTCTTGTTTTTGTTGCAGCATATCTTGGCTGTTTTGAAGCATTGCCTCTTTTCCAGCTGTCTGATCCGGCATCGGCAATGGAGCATCACTGGACATACGATGCGCTTCACGGAACTGACCGGAACCTTGCTGATCTGTCTGGGCAAGAAAATCGGCATGCTCGATTTTGTCATTACTGACGCGCAGGCTAACTGCAATTTCCTTGGTCGAAGTATCCTGTTCCGATGGCATTCCAAACTGCAGCATTAAAATCATGATATGTAATAATGCAGCAATCCCTACAGCACTGCTAAAAATTGGATCTTTCCACCATGATTTAACCAAGGGCATCAGGGTCATTCTAGTCACATTTTCAGGCTCAGCCAGGAGCCTTTATCCTTAATATCTTGCAAAGAAAATTTTTCAATATACAAATATTGATATATCTTTCACTTTGGGTAGATAGTGAGAGCTATATCAAATCTTCTACGTTGTATAAACAAAACACTAAAAATGGTGCAATTTATTTTGCTAAACTGCAAGCACACGCTCTTGTATTTTTTATACTTTTCGACAAGATACATGCTATCAAAAATATAGTTGCCAGGATGCTTCCATATGCAAACCATCATTTCCAATATTTCCAGACGCATTCGCCAGGTGTATCAGAAGGCGGAAGGGTTTATTGAAGATGAACGCGAGTTTCCCCTCTCTCAGGTATTTTTGAATGCAACTTTTCAGCGTTTTGTGACTGATAACGTCAAAGCCTTAAAAGATCTGCATGCGGATCTGCATGATGACTGGTTACGCTTATATGCAACACTTGATTACAATGGCATGGTCATTACTCTGTCTGTTGACCTGAAACTGGTACAGATGGAACTGAATAAAGACCGCCAGCTGATTGTTTTTGAACAGATTAGCGATACCCAAGTAATTGATGCTAAATACCCAAATGTGTTCTATAAAATTGGCGTACGTTGTGCCCTATTTTTCTATCAGCGTATCCTGAATAAAGATCCTCTCGGTATGATTCTGGAAAAGCTGGGTGTAATTAAAGTTGTTGATGACCTACTACATTTAGATCTTAACCGCTGGCTCGGTAAAAGCCGATCAGTGATTGATACTTTGTCTAAAGTACATGTCAATCATGCTGTATTACGTGAGGCTGAACTGGTCGTTATTGGAAATGTGAATCTAGCAGCCTTGTTCAGAAAGCTGTCTCAAGAAAAAGAAGAAAGCTGGGATGATACAGATGAATTCAGTGAAAATCAGGTCACCCCAATCAAGCAGAAACAAGATTCGTAAAGTGTTTAAGTTGTGAAACAACAATGAAAAAAATGACATGAATGATACACTTCTGCAAATTTTATCAGTTCATTCTCCCTCCACATTTTAGTCTGATAATAAAAGCTTGGCAGAAGTGACTGACTGCCCTTTCATACAGGAAAATTCACTTATGGCACAACACTTAATTAAAACTATTGGTATGACTGCAGGACTGACTACAGCACTGGTATTCACAGGCATGTCCAGTCAAGCGTTTGCCATGAGCCCATTCCAGGCGACTTATCAGTTTAGCTATAATGGTAAGAACATGGGATCAGCAACACGAACCTTAACTAAGTCAGGTAATAACTGGACTTATGTATTTGCAGCCAAGGCTGCCGCGATTGCTTCTGCAACAGAAACTAGTCATTTTACTTTTAATAATGGCAAGATTAATTCTAGCAATTTTAGCCGTAGCAGTAAGGTATTGGTTAATAACAATACCATGAGTATCAAGTTCAATCCGTCTTCTAAAACTATTCATACTAAAAAAGATGACAAGGCACGTTCATTTGCCTGGAGAGATGGTGCTCTGGATGAATTAAACGCCGAGTTACAGATCCGTGAAGACCTAAAAGCTTCTGGTTTAAAAAGTAATTATTACATTGCAGATGCTAAAGAACTGGAAGCACGTAAATTTGTTAAACAAGGTACAGAAAATATCAAAACCAATTACGGCACCTTTAGCACCATGAAGGTCGTAATGAAACATGACAAGCCAGGACGCGAAACCATCTTCTGGTTAGCCCCAAAACTTGATTATTTACCAGTCAAGGTAGCGCATGTCGATAAGAAAACTTCCTATGGTTTGTTACTCACTGGCTATAAAGGTCCAACGAACTAAGCATTTTTAACGATTTTCGCTTGATTTTTTCCGGGTGCTTTTTAAAATACGCTTTTGCTTGAAAAAGCATCTGGTCTTGAGGATTCTCCCGTGCACGCACTAGAACAGAAAATCTTAGCTGAAGGTATCGTTCTATCTGAAGAAGTTTTGAAAGTTGATTCTTTCTTAAATCATCAAATCGATCCTGTTATGATGCAGCAAATTGGTCAGGAATTTGCGCGTCTATTTAAAGATGCTGGTATCACTAAAATCATCACTATTGAAGCATCAGGGATCGCACCTGCTGTAATGGCTGGCCTTGAGCTGGGTGTTCCAGTGATCTTTGCACGCAAATATCAATCATTAACTCTGAAAGATGATCTGTATCGCTCTAAGGTATTTTCTTTCACCAAGCAAACTGAAAGTACCATTGCAATTTCTAAAAAGCACATCAACGCTGCTGATAAAGTACTGGTAATTGATGACTTTCTTGCAAATGGTCAAGCGGCTCTTGGCTTGGCAGACCTGATTCACCAAGCAGAAGCATCTGTCGTGGGTATTGGTATCGTGATTGAAAAATCATTCCAGCCGGGCCGTGACATTCTGCTTGAAAAAGGTTATCGCGTAGAATCATTAGCGCGTGTGAAATCACTAGCAAATGGTACGGTTGAATTTGTTCAAGACTAAAATTTCTTGAATTAAATTAAAAAAGAGTACTGAGGTGCTCTTTTTTTATATCTGTTTTCTTGAATTGAAATATTTTAAGACAACTATATTCTTCTATTGCTTCGTTTTTTCCTAAAAAATTTCAATTAAAAAATAATCATTAATAGAAATTGCTTTACTTTCCGACAAGTAGACAATATTTTTTAAAAATTTTTATATAAAATAAGAGGCCTAACTATCTGCCAATAGTTAGACCTGTAAGAAAATCAAGCAAGTTATATTATTGTCCTACTGTGACAGTAATACTTCCAGTATTTACTGCACCAATTGCAGTAGTAGTAATGGTGTTGGCCACACTATTATCTACACCTTCTGCAATCGCACTTACAGAGGCATCAACTGCTCCAGCATTATAAGCAATATTCGCTACACTATAATTGCTTAAAGTTTTATTAACTTCCTCATCAAAAGTCCTATCCAGCGTTGTGCTCAATGTATCTGAAATATCCGCACTCGTTGTACTCTCCGAAATATCTTCTCCAATTGTTTCGTTATTGATTTCACCAGTTACATCAGTATATGCCCAATCTAGGGTTTCATTAAGTGTATTTGAAGTCACTGTACTCAAGCTACCTTGCGCGATTTCAATACTACCTGTATTAGCTGCACCCATTGCTGTAGTTTCAATTGTATTTTCAACTGAATTGACCACATCTTGAGTATCTGTTCCAAGATCTGATCCTAAATTGGCATAAGCCTCTGTATTAACACTTGCATTAATATCAGCACTATTGACAGCCAGATTCAGGGCAGATCCATTTTCAACCTGCTGGGAAATTGCATCCAGAGATGCCTGTAAACCGGTATCTACCTCTACATTTGTGTCTTGAGCATATGCCATACCTGCACCAGACAGGAAGGTGACGGATAAAGCGATTGTTTTGATCGTGTTTTTCATCTTTGTTTTTCCTTTTCTAGTTTTGAAGCACTCCTCGCTAAGTACTTCTTTTACTAATGGGAGCGAGCCCACTTGTGAAACTATTAATCACGCAATGTGCTTGACCAATAGTTTTCAACAACTTCAGGATTGGCATCCCACAGCATGGATGTTTTCTCCTCATCTTTTTCTTTGCTGCTTTTTTCCTGCTTCTCTTTTTCCTCTAGCATTTTGTCTGAAGAGTCTGGAGAGTGTTTTTTACTGATATATTTAATGAGATCCTGTTTACTTATTTCAGGTTCTGGATCAGGATTTTGGATTACCTCGGATTCTTTGTTTTTTGGTGCTTTGGTATCTTTACTCGGTGTATTGGTAGATTTGTTTTTCTCTTGAGATTGCTGAATATCGTCTGAGGTTAATTCCTGAACCGGGATACTTGAATCTAGATTATTTTGTTGCTGATTTTTTTTATATTTATGCAAAGCCACCGAACTTCGAGTTAAGTTTAAACGTCCAAATTCTGGTGGAATTTCTGCACGACACTTCTCGAACACTGGCGGTGGAACGACTTGGCTCAGTAATTCAAAAGTGGCCAGATTCAACATCTGACGTAAAGCAAAATTCGTCGCTTCGCGCTCACCTTTTCCGATCTGAATATTTAATAAGGTACGGCCGGTAAATCTTCCAGCGCTGATACCATAATCCTGTGCAGCAATCTGTTTCTGTAATGAGACATTCGCGACAACTTTACTGCTGCGTGTATCAGTCAGAGATAGATCCAAACCTACCATAATTCGGGTTTGACTATAATTCGGTCCAACACCTGCAATCTGCATGTCCAACCCGCCACCTGGAATAAAATCCAGGCTATTAATACTGCCCGTCACATAATAATCAGAGGCCTGGATTTGTCTTGGATCACGAATCCCCCACTTGGCTTCACTTTCAATAATACGAGGATCACGCCGGTTCATTACACTGACCCCAGACTGAAATAAGGCGGATTGCACCATATCTCCTGCGCCTTGGGTTACCATTTTTCCACTACCACCATTGGTTACGACGTCTTTACCTGTCTGGTCTAAAATTGCTCCTACAGAAAAGCTGATGTCATTGCGCAATTGCCCCTTTAAGCAAGATAAGGCCATATCAAATGGAGTAAAAATATCAGTAATTGGCGGACCTTGTACCAGCTCTACCGGCTTTGAATTTGAAGATGCCAGGCCGGTACATCCTGTCAAGGATTGAGTAAAAATCAAAATGATACCGGCGGAAGATAAAGACCTTCCATACGGGAAATTCAGCATAGTGTTTCTCCCGGCTGGTTACTCACATTTGGGCAGCGTGGTGAATTCTGATTGGAATTAGAACTCACTGGAGCTTCATTGAATAATTCACTGGAAATATTTACACCATTATCTGAGCCCTCCACCGTAATATTATTGGTTGGAGTATTCACAGTGCCGATAGAATTTGAAGAGGTGTTATATACGGTAGTTCTTGCTTTTCCAAAACTTTCATAATAATCAGACTCTCTGAGTTCAATCAGATTTGCCTGTGCCAGATGCTCATTAGAACGTGCAGGTGATGCTTTCCAGCGCTGAGTCCACTCATCTGATGTAGCATAAGCGTTGCTCAAAAAAAACAAACACAATAAACCCGCATTGATGACCAATATTTTCATACCCTTAGTATCCTCTGATTCAGTATGTTTATTCGTTTTCTGCTTAATTAAGATTTAATTTATCTGACAAAAATTAGATCATATAAAAATTTAAAAATTACATTTAATTATTATTCACATACTTTCTTATTTTTAATTAAATTCAAGTTATTGTTTTAATTTAAAATAGAATTTTTAATTAATTCTATTATTTATAAAAAATATTTTATAAATATTTTCAAACTATAAATT
>NZ_PQLP01000047.1:0-19848 GCF_002918965.1 Acinetobacter sp. ACNIH3
CGCTGTACCGTCAGCGCCTGATCTATCAGCGGGCTGGCATTGATCTGTCCAGATCCACTTTATCTGACTGGATAGGTCGCTGCGGTGTAGAACTGGAACCTCTGGCCAATGCCTTAAAAGAGGTGGTGCTGCAACAGCGGGTGCTGCATGCAGATGAAACACCGGTCACCATCATGCGGATGGGTGAGAATAATAAAAAACCGAAGAAAGGTTATGTCTGGGCCTATGCCACCACACAGTATAATCCAGTTCAGGCGGTGATCTATGACTTTCAGGATAGTCGTTCAGGCCAGCATGCTGAAGAGTTCTTGAAAGGCTGGCAGGGCTATCTAGTCTGTGATGATTACAGTGGTTATAAAGCACGTTTTAAATCAGGCCAGGTGATTGAGGTGGGGTGCATGGCCCATGCACGTCGTAAATTCCATGAACTGCATGTAACTGGGAAAAGTCAGGTTGCTGAACAGGCCTTAGTGCTGATTCAGAAACTGTATGCGATAGAAGCAGAACTCAGGAAAAAGACCGATGGTACAGCGGAAGACCGCCGCGAATACCGACAACAGCATAGTCAACCAGTGATGCAACAACTATATGAATGGCTCAACCAACATCATCTGACAGTGCCATCGAGTTCTCCCACCGCCAAGGCTATCAATTACACTCTGAAGCGTTGGCCAGCCTTAAGCCGCTATCTGGATGATGGCAATCTACCGATATGCAACAATTGGGTAGAGAATCAGATGCGTCCCTGGGCGTTGGGACGCAAGAACTGGCTGTTTGCAGGTTCGCTGCGCAGTGGTCAGCGAGCGGCAAACATCATGACTTTAATCCAGTCAGCAAAGCTGAATGGCTTGGATCCGTATGCCTATTTAAGTGATGTGCTGAAAAGGTTACCGACACACAAAGTGACCCAAATTGAAGAATTGCTGCCGCACTGCTGGAAACCTAAATCGAATTAAAAAATAGGTATGGGATTCAGCGGACGCTTACTCAGACACTTATAATTGGTTAATAAAAAAATGGTTGTATGAAAGTAATGTAACAAAAGTATTGATGCATTTTACGGCAGAAGATAAACCTATGCTTTCACTTCTTATAGAACATCAGTTTTTTCCGGTAGTGATGAAACATAATAAATATGATTATTTTAGAATAATGTCTCAACAAGCGTCATTAAGCGCCGTGCGATGGGTACTTGCGTGGTTGAGTGTACGATATTTAGCGATTGGAGATCATATCAGAATCTAAGTATATATGACTTACGCACGCTTTGTTACACAAAGGTTTGAAAGACAGCGCTACCTTAATTGAGCTAATTTCAAGTGACAACTTGGATATAAGTGCAGCCAAATTCTGTGAATTCGTTCGAGATAGCTACGTGTGCATGAATATCATTTACCTGACTAGGAAAATTTCTTGCTGCTCATTTATAGCTTAATAATAGCGACTTAAGTATTTTTTATGGATCAACAGAACCAAAAAACATCGCATTATCTATTGTGTTTTGTCTGCTGCTGGAAGCTATGTAACATGATTCCTTAGGGGAAATAGCCTAAGCTTAATAAGTGATTAAAAGACCTGAAAATCCGCGAATTTGATTTTTTTCTTCGCTTTCAATTTGATCCATATGATGTGGGTATAGGATTTTAGACCACGCCTATAAGTGATAATCTACTCCCCAATAAGCATGGGAAATGCTTGTTTTTGGAGTCAACCATGACACGAAGAAAACGTCGTAATCATTCAGCAGAGTTTAAAGTTAAAGTTGCTCTCGCAGCAATTAAAGGCGACCACACACTCGCTGAACTTTCTACTCAATTCGATTTACATCAAAACCAAATCATCGATTGGAAAAATCAACTGCTTGAGCAATCAGTCAATATTTTTTCACGACCAACAGCACAACAAGAACCAGAGATTGACCTCAAAGCTTTACATGCCAAGATAGGACATCAGGCATTGCAAATTGATTTTTTAGAAGGTGCGCTCAGAAAAATAGGGCAGCTGAGCGGCAAAAAATGATCGATAAGACCCATCAACTTTCGGTACGACAACAATCGCAATTGATTCAAATCAATCGCAGTACGTTGTATTACAAGCCCAAAGAGATTTCATCAACTGATTTGAGTTGGATGCGTCTGATCGATGAAATTCATCTCGACTATGTGGAGTCGATTAGTCCAATTTCTCGGCCAAAGCCAAAGGCCTTTTCGGCATTAACCAAGAGTCTGCTTAAGCACAATTTTGTGGTGGGTAATCATAACTTTTGCCTCATTTGTGATGGATTGATCTATCTTGATTCTACTGAATCGGATCATAGGATTGCCAAAGCCGTAGGTGGGCAAGGCGTTCTAGAGAATGGTCTGCTGGTTCATCCCATCTGTAATAGGATGAAATCAGATCTGAGCCTGGAAGAGATTAGAGCGGATTTGTTTGGTGAATTACTGTATTGAGCAGCAGAGGGGGTAAATTAATTTTCTAAAATTTATCAATGATTTAACTTTTGATATATTCAGCCAATGTGGTTGTTTTTAATTCACTTTAGAATCACAACCAGAAACTAGCTGTAGTTTCTGAATGACCGTCAAGGTCCTTAGTTTTGCCTATAGATTCCCCCTATGGGCATTTTTTTTGATCAAAAACATGTATAGGTGACTTTAAAATAAACCTTTTAGCAATTCATACGCAATAAGGCTGATACCATTAGCACAATAAAAATGAGTTCCACTCTAGTTAACATCTTAGTTCCATTTACTTTTCACTTAATTTATATAGCAGTTAACTCGTAGCATCAATGAAATAACATAACATGGAAAATAATCAAAAAGACAGAATTTGGATTTTGATCAGATCTGCTGTTTACATGCTTCTACAGTAGCTTTGAATGTTTCACTTAACCTTTAAACTTTTTCTAAAATTAAATATATTTACATATATGTTCTAAAATTTGATAGAATTTATTAAAACTTTAGATTCTAAGTGTAAATAATGAGAAGCGCTAATATTCGACGTGATGGCTACTTAAAATTTCTGAATACATGGCAAGACCGTGATGTCATTAAAGTACTTTCAGGTGTGCGTCGCTCTGGAAAATCCACCTTATTGGCGATGTTTCAACAAGACCTAAAAGCACAGGGTGTACAAGCCGAAAACATCATTGCCATCAACTTCGAATTTATGGAATTTGAAGAACTCACCGATTACCGTAAACTACATGATTATGTATTGTCCAAAGTTGATAAAAGTAAAAAAAACTATGTTTTTTTAGATGAAATACAACATGTTACAAATTTTGAGAAAGTAGTCGACTCTTTATATGTTCGGGATTATATCGATTTATATATTACAGGCTCAAATGCATTCTTTCTAAGTGGAGAACTTGCGACTTTACTTACAGGACGCTATATCGAGCAACACGTTCTACCTCTGTCATTCCAAGAATTTAAACAGTGGCATATTGAAAATAATCCGATCATCCAACAATTATCCAATCGTGATTTGTATGCCATGTATACGCGCAGTAGTTTCCCTTATACGCTTGCCATGACTAGCCAGCAGGAAACTTATGATTACTTGCAAGCGGTCTATGCCAGTGTAATGTTTAAAGATGTTATTCCTCGTTTGAATACTGCCGATATTAACTCTCTCGAGCGTGTCGCAAGATATTTGGCAAGCGTGACAGGCTCACCTATTTCCATCAATAAAATTAAAAATACCTTTGTTTCAAGTGGGGTTAAGATTTCATTTGAAACAGTAAAACGCTATATTCAGGGCTTACAGGACAGTTTGTTATTTTATAGTGCCGCACAGTTTAAAGTACGCGGGCGTGAGTTATTACAATCCTCTGAAAAATACTATTTAGTTGATGTCGGATTGCGCCGGATTATGTTGCCTGATGCTAATGCTGATCAAGGTCATATCTTAGAAAATGTGATTTATCTTGAGCTTGTCAGACGAGGTTATACGGTCTATGTAGGGCGGGTTGATGAATATGAAATTGATTTTGTTGCTGTCGATACTTTACAGAATTTAACTTATTATCAGGTGGCATTAGAAACGCTCAATGAGGAGACACTCAGCCGAGAGTTACGTCCATTACAGAAAATTTCTGATTCGTATCCCAAGTATTTGCTTACCTTAGACACGATAGGGACTGAAGCGAATTATAATGGTATTGTAAAAATGAGTGCTCTCGATTGGTTGCTATCTGAAAATAAGTAAAGTTGAGGGTAGACATGGATACTCTTATTTATTAATTAAAACTCAAAGACTTTTCAGCATCATTCAAGAATGTATTCAAGCATAATTTCTGCTCCAATTGTGATGGATCGATTTACCTCGATTCGATTGAGTCAGACTATCATGATTGAGCCAGAGTCGCTTACTGAAAGTAGCGAGAATTGCGCTGGAGTTTCTGAAGGATATTAATTCCTTAGTTTGCCCATTCATCCATCTGGGCATTTTTTTTGATTAAAATACAATGCTGTTCTTGCTAAAAAATGACGGCACCCACCATAAAACACAATATTCCAAAAATAATCCAAGGCCAGATCTTTGTCTTCGGTTGTTCTAAATTCTGAGGATTATATTCCGTGTGTTCTAGCGATGTCGGTTGTGGAACACGGGTTTTTTTAGAGTAAGGCTGGTGTTTAGAGTAAGATAGTCCCGTACCAGGAATACCGACACTGGTTCGCGTACCTTTTTTCCCAATATTTAGAGAAGCACCAGGTTTGCCAATGCTGGCACTGCTGATGCCTTTATGGGTCAGATTAATTTTAAAACCCGGGAATAATTTAATACTTTTACGAAATCTAAAACCCATATTGCTCTCATTCTAAAACTTAGCTCAATTCACGCGCTATACCAGGATCCATGATCTGCTAGAGATCGTACTTTGACGGCTATCATCAGGATACTAGTATATTTTTTATCTGGTGATTGCAATACTACCTTTAAATACCGTCAAAAATGTTTACTGTATATTTGCTGTAGGGTAATCTTAAAGCTGCTATTTATTGACTGATTGGTATATGACGACAGATAAGCATGAAGTCCTGCTACGAATGCGAGCGATCGAGCTGCTTGCTTACTGGGAAGGTCGTTTGGTTACCAATCGTTTAATGAGCTGGTTTGGGCTCAGTCGACAGCAGGCTTCTGCGGATATCAAGCGTTACAATACGCTGTATACCCACATGGTCAGTTTAACAAAGAAGATGTACGGCAATGCCTGGAATATGCACTGCAGGTGCGCCGTCGGGTCAAAGAACAGCTGAAGAAAAATTGGAGGGATGGAATTCTATGATGTGCATTTTAGCTATATCGACAATGACACCCTAGAAGAGCATTTTGTTTCGGTAAAAGAGCAGGGTGGAGGTGGACTTATTCCCGAAGGTCCTGCTAAACCAGGCTTCCTGTATACCATTGGTCTTAGTAATAAGGGCATGCCAGGCTTATACCGCTTAGAACTGCAAGTCACTAAAGGTTCAGGAAAGTTGGCGACATCTGGCTTATGGAATTCAAGTAGTGCCAAAGAACAGGTCAAGATTGCTTTTGACTACTTCAAGGCCAATGCATCCCGGATCTCGGGGGGCAGTAAGGTGCTGGAACATGACTTCCACTTACATGTGGTGGAGTTACAGAATACCGGGCCGCTCAGCCATCTTGCTCTGCCAAGTTTAGTGGCTTTCGCTTCTGGCCTCTTAGGACGATCGGTTCAAAGTCAGATGGTGGTACTGGGTGATATGAGCTTGGGTGGTTCTGTGACACCGGTGGAAAGTATTGCCGAATGTCTTCAAGTTGCTTTTGATGCGGGTGCCAAGAAGGTTGCTTTGCCAATGAGTAGTGCGGCAGATATCCCAACGATTCCTGTGGAACTGTTTACCAAGTTCCAGACCAGCTTTTATGCAGATCCGGTAGATGCTGTGTTTAAGGGGCTAGGGGTGGATTAATTTCATATCTGTCTGGAAGAGTTACAGTAGATTGTTTTAAATTCAGTTTCTCAAGTTAAACACCATGTTGTAAAAGCATAATACTGCCTCTTTTAAAGAGCTAGTATTTTAGGGGGGGATTACCCTTCATTTTTTCTTGATCAGATATCTGTTGTATTTTGACAGGATTTTGTTGATCTAAATATTTTTGATACCAAACACGCAATGTTTCAGGAGTACAACCGATTTTAGGAGCAATAGCTGTGATTGCTGCCCAAGTAGAAGGATAATCTTTTTCAGATTCAATTAGTAATTGAACCGCTCTTTCTCTGATTTCAGGGGTCAATTTTACTTTGCCATTTGTAAGGTAAAAGGGGTCAATTTTAGAATGCCGTTGACAATGTATCGCCTTTTGAGTTTGAAGCAATGTACTATGATAAGATTAACCCGTTAGGTCAGGTGGCCTAACTTAAATAAAAAGTCTCCGACAAACCCGGTACGGTTCATCATTAGTTTGAAATAATCACAGTCTGGTTAAGCCCTCATAATTTTTATGAGGGCTTTTTAATTAAAGCTATTCGCTCGTTAATAATGAAATCTCAGCTGGAGTGTAGTCCACGCTCATATAGAATATGTGTAATAGTTGTTCTAATGTTTTGACAGTTAGATTATGAAAAGGCCCATCAAAAGATGGTTATGTGTGTCTAGAATTTTGGTGGCTATTCAAAAATATGTAGCTAATAAAAAACAGCCATCATACCGAAGTTTTCATATGGGATTACTTTGTATGATTTCGTCGTACCTTGAAGTTCTTGTGTCTATCTATTGTTATTCTTACCTGAAATTGATGTGAGCTTATAGAGACAAGGTAAATTTGCAAAAGTGCCGGCTATTCAGTGTTCATTGAATGTTTAATTTAATTTATTAAGCTTGACCTTGGAGTGGCTCTAAGCCTTATACTTGGTACAAATTTTTCGATTGTTATGATGATGCGTTCTACTACATGGATTACAGTCTTGGTTGGATTGTTCATGTTCCAAAGCTTTTGGAATGTGGCGGCGGCCTTTTGTGTCCATGAACAACAGCCTCAATCACAGCAGAGTTATCATTTTGGTCATCACCAAAATACCTTGTGTGCCAGCGATAGTCGTCAACACGATCATAATGGACAGTCAGAAAACATAAAAACATTCAGTAGCGATTTAGAAATCGGTGAAGATCATCAAGATCATCTACCATCGATGATGCATTTGATTGTACAAAATGAAAAAGTAGATGTGTTTCATCCAAGCTCTGAAGTTAAAGTGAATCCACAATTTCATTGGAAAAACAGCTATCAGGCTCCTGACCTGTTTCAACAAAGCCCACCTCCCGAATTTTCCCCGCTCATGGTGGGGTAGCCTAAAACATTCCCACCACTTTTATTATTTAAATAAGTGGGAAAAATCATGTCTTCACAATCAATTATACTCTTGCGTCATAGCTTGGTTGCTTGTATATGTGCAGCGGCTATGCAATATAGCTATGCTGAAAACGTTACCAGCTTTGAATCCGCTTTAGCAAAAGTACAAAGTTACCAGACTCAAGACAAGCTGTGGCAACAAGTTCAGCAAATATCTGAATTGAATATTCAGCAAAGTCGGTTATGGCAGAATCCAAGTATAAGTTTAGAACAGTCTGGCTTTGGCTCAGGTCAAGAACAGGAATTCAATGTTGGCGTTAGTCAACCTCTAGATATATTTGGTCAGCGTAAGCTGAACCGGGTGATTGCCAATACCTCGAATCAACAAATCCAATTGCAACAGCAATTATGGAAGGCACAAAGCCAACTGATTGTTAAATTTGCCTGGTCGCAATTTGCACTTGCTGAGGTTGAGCAGTCTGCTTATTCAGTACAGTTAAAAACAAGTAAAGCCAATCTGGATAGTGCCCAGAAACGCTATCAGGCAGGCAGTATTGCCCTGGTTGATTTTGAGCGTACCCAAATTGAAGCGCTAGAAATCCAACGACTTTATCAGCAAGCGATGCTGAATCAACAAGCTGCCGGTCGTCAGCTGTCTAATTTGTGGGGGGGAGAAACATCTTCACATCTTCAACTGAATAAAACCGCTATCCCTTGGCCAGAGCAAAGTCTCCAAACTGTGCAACGGTATATTGCTGAAGGGTGGCTAGAAAAATTCTATGCCTTGAACATTCAGCAATCGGATCATCAAATTGAAAATTTAAGAATTCAGGCACGTCCCAATCCGACTTTAAATGTAGGCATGAAACGTAGCAAAACCCCTAATGAAAGCAACGATACGACTTTGGCAATCGGCGTGGCTATTCCACTGAATATTTTCAACCGCCAGCAATATGCGATCCCGATGGTCCAGCAACAGCAAATATTGCTGAACCAACAGCAGCAGCGTGAGCTGAAGCAACAAATACTCAATATTGCCAACAGCATGCATCAGCTCAAAGGTTTACGTAGCCAGTTCGATGCCACAACAGCACAAGTTACTTTGGCGACCAAAGTTCAGAGCCGTACTTTACAAGGGTTTCAGGCAGGGAAACTGTCCATTACCGACGTTCAGCAAGCAACCACCCAACTGCAGAATCTTCGATTGGGTCAATTACAAATTCTACGTCAAGCTTGGCAAACTGCCCTCGCAGCTGAGGCACTCAGTATTGGCACAAGTTATGAAGAAATTAGCCGTTCGGATGCCTATACACAACTGAATAAAAAGGCAGTCGAAGCATCGCAAAATTTAATCAATGGGGGAGCACGATAAAATGAACGCCAAGCAAAACGGAAAAATATCCCAGTCTCTCATGATTGCAATTTTGATTCTGATTACGGTCTTGGTCAGTCTGGTTATTTGGTTAAGTTCAAAAAAAACTGAATCTGAGGGGCATGGTCATGATGAGGGAAATGCCGAACATTCTGATGAAGATAGTTCTGAAGAAGGACATGCTGAAGAAGGCGAAATACAACTGACCAGCCAACAAATGGTTGAACAAGGTTTAAAAGTTGCTGTTGCATCCACAGGATTGGTTGAAAAGCTGACAACCCTGCCAGGTAAATTGGTGGTGAATACCGATCAACAAGCGCATATATCGCCTAATTTTAGTGGTCATGTCGAGCAGGTCAATGTGGCTTTAGGACAGAGCGTGCAAAAAGGACAAACGCTGGCTGTACTAATCGTGCCTGAACTGATCGACCAACAGGCAAATCTGCGTATGGCACAGGTGAATCTGGATTTGGCCCGTAAAGATTACCAGCGCGAACAGCAACTCTGGTCACAGGGGATTTCTGCCAAACAGGATTACCAGCGTGCCGAAAATGCCTACCGTCAAGCGCAGATTACTGTCCAGTCCTCACAAGCACGTTTAAATGCATTAGGTGCAAGTGGCAATAACAATGGGCGTTTTCTGATTAAAGCACCGATCTCTGGGGTGATCAGTCAAAAAGATATTGTGGTCGGTGAAAATGTGCAACTGGCTAATCAGCTCTTTGTCATTGAACAGCTGAAAGATTTATGGCTTGAGTTTAATTTGCCGAATCAATTCTCAGGTCAACTGCAAGCCGGGCAAAAAATTGACTTTAAAGTGAATGATTCAGATCAAATCTATAAAGCTACTGTACAAAGCTTAACCTCTCAGGCAGATGTACAAACAGGGCGTCTGGTGGTGCGCGCAAAACTCGATGCGCAAGCTACTGAGTTGCGTTCTAATGTGTTAGTGAGAGTGTTGATTCCGGAAGCTACAGCAAAATCAGCCCTTCGGATTCAAAAGTCTGCGCTGCAAAGTATTGAAGGTGAAGACAGTATTTTCATCGTAGATTCAGAACAAAAAGGTCAAGTCCACTTAAAAGCACAGAAAGTGCAATTGGGGCAGGCTTCAAGTGATGGACAATGGCTTGAAGTGATTTCTGGGCTGACTGAAGGGCAGAAGTATATCGCTCAAGGCAGTTTCTTGTTGAAATCTGAATTAGAAAAAGACGAGGCAGGCCATGAACATTAATTCTGATCTGCCAAAACCAGAAGGTTTATTCGAACGAATCATTCAGTTTTCCATACAAAATGCGATTTGGGTGTTGCTCTTTGTCTGTACCTGGATTGCGGTCGGGGTGTATAGCTATCAGAAACTCCCGATTGATGCTGTACCCGATATTACCAATACCCAAGTCCAGATTAATACTCAAGCCAAGGGTTTTACTGCGCTTGAAGTCGAACAGCGGATTACCTATCCCATTGAAAATGCCATGGCTGGCATTCCGGATCTGGAGCTTACCCGTTCCATATCCCGTTATGGACTCTCTCAAGTCACCATTGTCTTTAAAGATGGGACTGATATTTATTGGGCCCGTCAGCAGATTAACCAACGGATACAGGAGGCGCAATCTGAGTTGCCTGCACAAATCGCACCGACGATGTCCCCCGTTTCTACGGGTCTCGGTGAGATTTATCAATGGGTACTGAAGGCAGATCCGAATGCGAAAAAGCCGGATGGAACTGCATACACGCCGATGGATTTGCGTGAGATTCAGGACTGGATTGTGCGTCCTCAACTGCAACGTGTTAAGGGAGTTGCAGAGGTCAACAGTATTGGTGGTTTTGAAAAAACCTATGTGGTCTCTCCCGATTTAAACCGGATGCAGCAACTGAATATCTCATTAGAACAACTGCAACAGGCTTTAGCGCAAAATAATGAGAACCGAGGTGCAGGTTATATTGAAGACAATGGTCAGCAACTGACGGTACGTGTACCGGGTACATTCAATGGGCTTTCTGATATTGAGAACACCATGCTGGGTAGCCCAAATGGCAGCCCAATTCGGGTTGGTGATATTGCGCAAGTCTCTATTGGGCATGATTTAAGAACCGGTGGGGCAACCTATAACGGCAAAGAAACCGTTTTAGGGATTGCCATGATGGCGATGGGTGGAAATAGCCGGACTGTTTCTAAAGCTGTGGATGCCAAGCTTCAAGATATTCAGAATAGTTTGCCTAAAGGGGTAGTGATTGAACCGGTGTACGACCGTACTACCTTGGTTGAGAAGGCGATTAAAACCGTTCAGAAAAACTTGGTAGAGGGAGCAATCCTGGTCATCATCATTCTGTTCCTGTTTTTAGGGAATATCCGTGCTGCCTTGATTACTGCCTGTGTCATTCCACTCTCTATGCTGTTTACCTTAACCGGGATGGCACAGAAAAATATCAGTGCCAATCTGATGAGTTTAGGTGCACTCGATTTCGGCATCATTGTCGATGGTGCTGTGGTGATTGTCGAAAACTGTATCCGGCGTTTAGCCCATACACAGCAACTGTTAAAACGACCTCTCACACAAAGTGAACGCTTTAAGGAAGTTTTTCTGGCTGCCCGCCAAGCACGTCGTCCTCTTATTTTTGGTCAGCTTATTATTTTGGTGGTGTATTTGCCGATTTTTGCTTTAAGTGGTGTAGAAGCAAAACTATTTCATCCGATGGCTTTAACCGTTGTTCTCGCACTGGTGGCAGCTATTATTTTATCGATCACCTTTGTGCCCGCTGCAGTTGCTTTATGGGTTAAAGGGGAGATCAAAGAAACGGAAAGCCGTTGGATGATCTGGCTCAAAACCCGATATCAACAGATATTGGATGGAGCCTATCATTACAAAGCGGTGGTTTTAACTTTTGCCATTTGTCTCCTGGTCATTACGGGTCTGCTCAGCACGAAGATTGGCAGTGAGTTTGCACCCCAGCTGAGTGAAGGTGATTTTGCGGTACAGCAATTACGTTCTCCAAGCACAGGCTTGGAAGAGTCTTTACGTATTCAGGAAAATACCGAAAAGCTTTTACTGAAAAACTTTCCCGAAATTAAAGCTATATTTGCCCGTACCGGGACTGCTGAAGTGGCGACAGATGTGATGCCACCGAATATTTCCGATGGTTATATCATGCTGAAACCACGTGAGGAATGGCCAGATTCAAAAGAAAGCCTAGATGCACTTCGAACCCGAATGGAAGCTTATCTTGCGACAATTCCCGGCAATAACAGTGAGTTTTCTCAGCCTATTGAGCTACGTTTTAATGAACTGATTTCAGGTATACGCAGTGATGTGGGGGTGAAGGTTTTTGGTGATGACATGCAGGTTTTGAATACTGAGGCTGCAAAAATCGCGAAAATCATTCAGCAAGTCGCAGGTAGCAGTGCGGTGAAAGTTGAACAAACTTCGGGTCTGCCTTTACTCAATGTAGAGATTGATAAAGCTTTAGCTGCCCAGTATGGCTTGAGTGTGAAATCTATTCAGGATGTGGTGGCTGCAAGTATTGGTGGACAAAGCGTGGGAGAGATTTTAGAAGGCGATCGTCGTTTTGATTTTGTTATCCGTCTTGGAGAGCAAGACCGTAGTGTCGCATCTGTTTCCCAGTTACCTATTCAGCTTCCAAATGGTGGCAGTATTTTATTGTCGGATGTCGCGCAAGTCTCGACCATTGAAGGAATCAACCAAGTCAGTCGAGAAAATGGTAAACGCCGAGTTGTGGTTACAACGAATGTTGAAGGGCGTGATTTAGGGTCTTTTGTTTCTGATGTACAGACACAGCTCAAAGCATACACTTTGCCAAGTGGTTATTGGATAGAATATGGCGGTCAGTTTGAAAATTTGGCTTCAGCCAAAGCACGGATGCAAATCGTGATTCCACTGGCTTTAATCACTATCTTTATTTTACTGATGGCGGTCTTTCACAATGTCAAAGAAAGTCTATTGGTCTTTACCGGGGTACCCTTTGCCTTGACCGGTGGTGTGCTGTTCCTTTGGCTAAGGGATATTCCATTATCGATGTCAGCTGGAATTGGCTTTATTGCCTTATCTGGTGTTGCAGTCCTCAATGGACTGGTAATGCTGACCTTTATTAAGGAATTAAGGGACAAATATCCAGTGCATAAAGCCGTGTGGCAAGGGGCTATTTTGCGCTTAAGACCAGTGTTGATGACAGCTTGTGTGGCTTCACTGGGTTTTGTACCAATGGCGCTGGCAACCGGAACAGGGGCTGAGGTTCAACGGCCACTGGCAACCGTAGTGATTGGCGGGATTATCTCTTCAACATTACTAACTTTGGTGCTGTTACCCGTGCTTTATCGTTGGATAAATGAAAAGAAAGTTTCTTAATCCAATAGATTAGTCGATTTACAGCAGAGATATTGGCTGTTATCCAATATCTCTGCTCATCATAAATAGAATAAGGAAAATATTTTATGTCAGAACATCATGATCATAGCCATGCGGTTGTTACTGAAGAAAATAGTAAGAAGTTAATGGTTGCCTTAGGTTTAACGACTACTTTTTTAATAGTAGAAGTTGTCGCTGCTTTTATTACCCAAAGTTTGGCTTTGTTATCTGATGCAGCTCATATGTTTACTGATGTAGCCGCTTTAGCTATTGCTCTTGCCGCTATCAAAATTGGTAAAAAAGCCGCAGATGATAAAAGAACTTTTGGCTATCAGCGATTTGAAATTTTAGCGGCTCTGTTTAATGCGGTGATGCTTTTTGTGGTAGCAATATATATTGTATATGAAGCTTATCAACGTTTTACGAATCCTGCTGAAATTCAAAGTGTTGGAATGATGATTGTCGCGGTCATTGGTTTGGTCATAAATTTGATTTCAATGAAAATCCTTTCTGCTAGTGCTGAAGGAAGTCTAAATATAAAAGGTGCATATTTAGAAGTTCTTAGTGATGCTCTAGGATCGATAGGCGTGATTATCGGAGGAATAGTTATTTATTTTACCCAGTGGATGTGGGTTGATACCGTAATCGCTGTGTTAATTGGCTTCTGGGTCTTACCTCGAACTTGGATTTTATTAAAACAAAGTATTCATATTCTGCTTGAAGGAGTTCCTGATGAGATTGATATTGAGTCGTTAAGAAATGATTTATTGAAGCTAGAGGGCGTTGAAGGGATTCATCAGTTGAAAGTCTGGGCTATATCCTCAAGAAATATTCATTTAACTGCTCATTTGGTTGCTCCGAATAGCAATACAGATCAACTCTATCAAAAGGCCTTAGAAGTTCTAAAACATAATCATAATATTACTGAAATTACGTTACAAATAGAAAATACGAAATGTAATACATTGAACCAACATAAACACTAATTTGGACTTTAGTCTTCATATAGATGTTTTGTGTAACTTTAAAGTATGCTTCAATCTGACGGCTGCGAACCGCCAGGAACAGGCGCAATGTCAGATTCTGTCGCGGCCTTGGCGCGTGCCTGGAAGCGTTCATAGCAATCCAGCCCGCAGAAATGTTCGACGTATTCCGCGCCTTCCGGGGTGAAGGCGGCATCGAGCGGAATTTCTTTGCAGCATACGCAGCAGGTGGTGCAACTGGCAGTGTTCGGGGCGTTTGCGTTCATGGTGGTACTCCTCCAGATTGGTAGCGAAGCTCAAAGCTGCCCACTCTCGGCTGGCTGGGAAGCGGTCATGATCTTCCCTTGAAGGCCCGCAGCAGCCGCGTCACAGACAGGACAAACAAGCCGGTCAGCGTGAGGGCTGCAATACCCCAGTGCTCCCCGATGAACGCGCCGGCCGTCGTGCCGGCTAGCACAATGGCGAGAATCGGCAAATGGCAGGGACAGGTGAGCACGGCCAGCGCGCCCCACAAGTAGCCGGTGATCGGTTTGTGCGTCTCAGACGGCAAGTGCTCTGGGCTGTTCATGGCAGACTCTCCGCGTGCTGTGCCGGTTCGGTTGGCATGGCGGCCAGTTGCATTTCGAGGCTGGCCAGGGCCTCGCGCCGACGCTCGACGAGTTGCCGCAACACGGCAAGCTGCGCAGACGCACCGTCACCGTCCGCAGCATCCAGCGCCCGGCACAGCCGCGCCAGTGCGTCCAGGCCGATACCCGCTTCGAAGGCAGCCCGTACAAAGCGCAGCCGTTGCAACGCGGTGTCATCGAACAAGCCGTAGCCGCCCGTGGTGCACGCGACCGGCCGTAGCAATCCGCGCAGCAGGTAGTCGCGCACGATATGCACGCTCACCCCGGCATCAAGGGCCAGCCGGGACACTGTGTAGGCGCTCATTGAACACCTCCTTTTCCTCATCCGGCGCAGCACGAAAGCTGCTTCACGTCCTTGCTGAAGGTCTGCGCCGCGAGCTTCAGCCCTTCGACCATGGTCAGGTAGGGGAACAATTGGTCGGCCAGTTCCTGCACGGTCATACGGTTGCGAATGGCGAGCACCGCCGTCTGGATCAGTTCACCCGCTTCCGGGGCCACCGCTTGCACGCCGATGAGCCGTCCGCTACCTTCCTCGATGACCAGCTTGATGAAGCCGCGTGTGTCGAAGTTGGCAAGCGCACGCGGCACGTTGTCCAAGGTCAAGGTGCGACTGTCGGTCTCGATCCCGTCGTGATGTGCTTCCGCCTCGCTGTAGCCCACGGTGGCGACCTGCGGGTCGGTGAATACCACGGCCGGCATTGCGGTCAGGTCCAGGGCCGCATCGCCGCCAGTCATGTTGATCGCAGCACGGGTGCCGGCCGCTGCCGCCACATAGACGAACTGAGGCTGGTCGGTGCAGTCGCCAGCCGCATAAATGTGTGGCGTACTGGTGCGCATGCCCTTGTCGATGACGATGGCCCCCTGCGCATTGGCAGCGACTCCCGCCGCTTCCAATGCCAGGCTGCGCGTGTTCGGTGCCCTGCCAGTGGCGACCAGCAGCTGGTCGGCGCGTATTTCACCGTACCCGGTGGTCAGCACGAATTCGCCGTCCACATGCGCGACCTGGCTGGCTTGCGTGTGTTCCAATACCTTGATCCCTTCGGCACGGAACGCGGCTGTAACGGCCTCGCCGATGGCCGGGTCGTCGCGGAAGAACAGCGTGTTGCGAGCTAGGATCGTGACCTGGCTGCCCAGCCGGGCGAAGGCTTGCGCCAGTTCCAGCGCGACCACCGACGAGCCGATCACAGCTAGGCGTTCGGGAAGGGTGTCGTTGACCAGGGCCTCGGTCGAAGTCCAGTAGGGTGACTCTTTCAGGCCCGGAATCGGCGGCACGGCCGGGCTGGCACCCGTGGCGACTAAGCAGCGGTCGAAAGCTACCACGCGCTCGCCACCATCGTTTAAACGGACGACCAGGCTCTGCTCATCCTTGAAACGCGCCTCACCATGTACAACGGTGATGGCCGGGTTGCCGTCCAGAATGCCTTCGTACTTGGCATGGCGCAGTTCTTCGACGCGCGCCTGCTGCTGGGCCAGTAGTTTGCTGCGGTCAATCGCAGGCACAGTCGCCGCGATACCGCCGTCGAACGGACTTTCCCGACGTAAATGGGCGATGTGGGCGGCGCGAATCATGATCTTGGACGGCACGCAGCCGACGTTGACGCAGGTGCCGCCGATGGTGCCGCGCTCGATCAGCGAGACGTGCGCGCCTTGCTCGACGGCCTTCAGTGCTGCCGCCATTGCCGCGCCACCGCTACCAATGACGACGACCTGCAACGGGCGTTCGTTGCCACTGGGCTTATCAGCGGCCCCTATCCAGCCGCGCATCTTGTCGAGCAGGCCGGCGCGGTTGTCCGTCGGTGGCGCATCGGCAAGCGTTGCCTCGTAGCCCAGTCCGGCCACGGCGGTAGTCAGCGCATCCGATGACGTGCCCGCCTCAATGGCGAGTTGCGCTGTGCCCTTCGGATAGGACACCAGCGCCGATTGCACGCCGGGCACTTTCTCCAAGGCTTCCTTGACGTGAGCCGCGCACGAGTCGCAGGTCATCCCGGTGATTTTCAGGGTGGTCATGTATTTTTCCTTTTCTGTGGTGGCTACGGCTGTTGCCGTCAGCCACGTTGTTCTGGCAATTCACAGCTGTCCGGCCCGCAGCGGCGATGTGCTGGCGAGATGAAATCCCAGACCGACACCCCAACCATCAAGGCCAGGCCGACATAGAGCAGTCCACCGCTCTGCCAGCCGTAAGCCCGCATTAAAAACACCGCTGCCAGCACCAAGATCGGGCCTATCGTGCCGAGCGCCGTGCGTCGCCACTGTCGATGATTGAGCCAAGCGATAGCATTGGCGAGTAACGTGATGCCGGCGAACATCGGCAGCAGGATGCCAATGAATAGCCCCTCGTACTGGCTCAAGAAGCCCAGTCCGATGGCCGCGCCAAAGCTGGCGATGGCAGGAAAACAGGCGGCGCAGCCCATCGCGGAAACGACGCTGCCGAGCGCGCCGGTTTTGCCAGCGATGCGCGTGATGAGTCCCATGTGTCGCTCCCGAGTTCGGTTAACGGATCAGCGTTTGAGGCTGGACGGATAGCCCGCGTCCTCGGTCGCCTTGGTCAACTTCTGGACGTTGGTCTTGGCATCGTCGAAGGTGACGACGGCCTGGCGCTTGTCGAAACTTACGTCGGTCTTGCTCACGCCCTCAACCTTGGAAAGCGCGTGCTTGACAGTGATCGGGCAAGAGGCGCAGGTCATGCCAGGCACGGACAGCGTGACGGTCTGAGTGGCGGCGAACACGGGGGCAACGAAAGCGGCGAGAGCGAGGGAGGCAAACAGCTTTTTCATGATGAACTCCTGATTAGTAGAAAAATGGCATGACGTAGGGAAAACCAAGCGCGACCAAGACCAACACGGCGACGAACCAGAAAATGAGCTTGTAGGTGGTGCGCACTTGCGGAATCGCGCACACCTCGCCCGGCTTGCAGGCTGCGGTCGGTCGGACGATGCGCCGCCAGGCAAAGAACAGTGCAACCAGCGCCGCGCCGATGAAGATCGGCCGATACGGCTCCAATACCGTCAGGTTGCCGATCCATGCCCCGCTGAACCCCAAGGCGATCAAAACCAGCGGCCCCAGGCAGCAGGCCGACGCAAGAATGGCGGCCAGCCCACCGGCGAAGAGCGCGCCGCGCCCGTTTTGTGGTTCAGACATACGCTTGTCCTTTCAAATTTGGTTTGGATAGCTTAAGCTTACTTCCGTAGTTATGTACGGAGTCAAGCGATATGCAAATTAATTTTGAGAATCTGACCATTGGCGTTTTTGCCAAGGCGGCCGGGGTCAATGTGGAGACCATCCGGTTCTACCAGCGCAAGGGCCTGCTGCCGGAGCCAGACAAGCCCTATGGCAGCATTCGCCGCTATGGCGAGGCGGATGTAACACGAGTGCGGTTCGTGAAATCGGCCCAGCGGCTGGGCTTTAGCCTGGACGAAATCGCCGAGCTACTGCGGCTGGAGGATGGCACCCATTGCGAGGAAGCCAGCGGCCTGGCCGAGCACAAGCTCAAGGATGTGCGCGAGAAGATGGCCGACTTGGCACGCATGGAGGCCGTGCTGTCTGAACTGGTGTGCGCCTGCCATGCGCGGAAAGGGAACGTTTCCTGCCCGCTGATTGCGTCACTGCAAGACGGAACGAAGCTCGCTGCATCGGCGCGGGGGAGTCACGGGGTGACTACGCCTTAGCGTGCTTTATTTTCCGAATTCTGAGACGACCCCTAGATGCCTGGTCAAGACTGCATACTTGCAGTTTTGACGGCACTGTTGCAAATAGGGATCTGAGTCAATGATTTTCCCTTCAAAAAAGCTTAGAGACCGAAAACTCTATTTACTAGCCAAACTTCTCCTAGAATATTACCGTTATAAAATAATGAAGCTTGTCCTTTGCGTAGAGCACGCATAACCTCAATTCCTTTAATTGTGGCATAAGCCGTTTTCATAGACTTGAATCCCAACGTAGCCTTGATGATCCGTTTGAGCTTGCCATGATCACATTCAATCACGTTATTCTTGTATTTAATCTGTCGATGGTCCAGGTCTTCAGGACACTTTCCTTCCTGTTTTAGTCGCGACAAAGCACGGCCATAGGTATGAGCCTTATCAGTGTTTATGACTCGTGGAATCTGCCATTTTTTGACATGATTCAAAATCTTACCAAGAAAACAATAAGCTGAATGGGTATTTCGTCTAGCAGAAAGATAGAAATCAAGAGTATGGCCACGTTGGTCAACTGCACGGTATAGATATGCCCATTTGCCATTCACTTTTACGTAAGTTTCATCCAGATGCCATAAATGTCGATCTGTAGGATTACGCCAATACCAACGTAAACGTTTTTCCATTTCTGGAGCATAACGCTGAACCCAGCGATAAATTGTGGTGTGATCAACATTCACTCCACGTTCAGCGAGCATTTCCTGAAGTTCACGATAGCTGATGCCATATTTACAATACCAACGAACAGCCCAAAGAATGATTTCACCTTGAAAGTGCCGACCGTGGAAGGGATTCATCTGCTGTATCTCGAAATAAATAAGATATTTAGCTTATCATGTCAGCCTATTTGCAACAGTGCCCATTTTAAATGGTTTATCGCATAGACATTTTAATTGGTGAATAACAGTCTTTTTAAATAGTGTTATTTATCATATACTTGACACAATAAAACCAAAACCAAAAAGATCAGAAAACACACGCTTTCACAACTCGTGTTTTTTTAAGCAGATTTGTAATCTTTCGCCAATAAAATCGTCTAAAAAATGCTCAATTTTGGCATTTTCCCAATGTTCTCAGCTCTTCTAGGGCGAAAACTATCCCCAATTGCTGTGGATGAAATTTAGGCTATTTTGTACGCTTTGGCTCACATCAATCTCGGCCCTTTGCGGCTATCTGGAACAGTAGAATTTTCATATGATTAAGTGGTCAGGAACAGGAAGTTCCATATAATTAAAAATAAGCACCAGGATGGCGCTATATAAGACACGCAAGAGCACAGAGACCTAATGTTCCAATAAAAAACCCTGGCAGGATGCCGGGGTTTTTTATTGCCTATCATTTCTCATTTGCAAAACAAGCATAATGCCTCTAAAATATAGACTATAATCTATATTTTGGTTGTGGTATGTGGACAGTCATTACGACAGATCTATTTAATCAGTGGCTTGAACAGCAAGATGAATCTACTCAAGAGAAGGTCCTAGC
>NZ_PQLP01000048.1:0-18587 GCF_002918965.1 Acinetobacter sp. ACNIH3
GAAAAAAAGTGTAGGATAGATTAGACATAGCAGAACACTATAAAGGTAATACTTCTGACTGTTTTGAAAATTAAGACCAGATAATTTACCCACTAAAAAAGGAATTATAAATAAATTTATAAACAAAAATAAATAAGAAATTCCATCACGAGAATATAAACCAAGATCATTAAAAAACCTTAGAATGACAGGCCAAATATTAACAGCAATATCATTATAACCCAAAACATAGGCATCATAATAATCTGAGTCGTTACCACCACCCAAACCAAGGGAGATGTAATCAATTTTTATCAAAAAATGAAAAGTAATTTTTATAAAAACCAAGCAAATGAGACACAAAAATAAAGCTTTATTTGATACTCTTTTTAAAATATTATTTATCATATAGATATATCCATTTTTCAACTATTTTTTCTAATGAAAAATTTTTTTCTATATGACATAAGTTTTTTATAATATTCTTATTTTTTTCTTGTTGAGAGAGGCTTAAGGCATAATACATTTTTTCTGCTAATACATTTGAGTTTGATGGAGGTACTAAGAATTGATCATTGTTTAAAACTTCAGCAACTCCTCCACAATCTGTAGCGACAACTAAAGTCTTACATGCCATCGCCTCAGCAACAACCAAACCGAATCCTTCATACTTAGATGATAATACAAATAAATCTGCAGCACTCATTAAATCTGGGATATCACTGCGTCTTCCTAATAAATAAATATCTTGCTTTAAATCCAACTCATCAATAATTTTTTCAACTTCTGAACGTAGTTCCCCATCCCCGGCAATAATCAATTTAATATCTCTAATACTCTTATTTTTTAAAGTTTTAAAAGCGTGCAATAAATTTGGGTAATCCTTCTGCTCACTAAAACGTCCTACTGCTAGAATCAAATAAGAATTTGTATTTATATTAAGTTCATTCAGAATTTTATTTTTGGCTTCTGAGTGATAAAAAAACCTACTCAGATCTATTCCATTATATGTTGTGATGATATCTGAGTCTGGTACTGCTTTTTTTTCGATAAATGCTTGTACTGCTTCATTGCTAACATTAGTAGTTAGATCAGCTAGATTATGTGTAAATCTGTACGCAAGCATTCTCAATCTCCCACCTTCCTCACTATTATGCGCAGTACAAATAAGTTTTTTTATAGGGGTAACTGCTCGAATAAGACGCGTAAAAATATTAGCATGTACCATATGTGAGTGAACAACATCCGGTTCAAAATTTTTAATTATTTTAGAAAGTTTAATATAAGAAAGAGGAAATAACAGCAAACTATTTAAATTAATTTTAATTAATTCAATTTCTTGGTAACGAGGCTTTGTTAGAATATCTCCAGTTAGATAAGCAATTTTAACATCATTCCCTTTTTCATGCATTTTGTCTGCTAAATCACAAACAACTCGCTCTGCGCCACCTTGACCCAGTCCAGTAATCACATATAGTATTTTCATAAACTACTCTATTTAATAATACTTAACCATTGTTTCAATATAGGGTTGACAGAATATCTAACACTATTTTCAACAGCATTGGATGACGTTTTTTCATACTGAATATTAGATAAGTTTATTAACTCTAATAACGAATTAGTCAGTCCATTTATATTTCCCGACTCTACTAGAAGGCCATTTATATTATGCTGGACAATTTCAGCAGGTCCAGTATCACAATCAAATGCAACGATTGGTAAACCATAACTTTGTGCTTCCAACAATACCATAGGCAGCCCTTCAAAACGCGAACTCATACAAAAAAATGAAGCCTGTCTATAAAATGTAGACATATTCTTTTGCTGTCCTGCAAATATGATCGAATCATCCACTCCTAGACTCTTTGCCATCTGTTTAAGCATTTGCTCATCTTCACCCGAACCTACAATGACAATTTTCCAATCAGGTACTTGCTGAGCAACTCTTGCCCAAGCAGTAATAAGTAAATCAAATCCTTTTTGATACGTTAAGCGACCTACACACAAAATCGTTTTATAATCTAATGATGGTATATTTTGTTGTACCTCAAATGGGCTTGGATTTGCTATTGCAACAACTTTATTCGTATGTTCAAGATCAAATCTTTTATCCCAAAAGGACTTATCTCTTTCAGTCAATGTAACAATTTTATTACACCATTTCGCCGCCATCCAACGCCCTAAGTCTCGGAACCAAGAACCGAGGTTGACTTTTAAGTTAAAATGTTCCCAACAAATATGATTGATTCTTAGTCCAGTGCATGCAGGCACTGTAAAAACGCAACTTATACTATCAACAACTACTAAAGTATCAATTTTATGATATAATAGATAATTTCTTAGTTTCTTAATTACTGCCACGTAATGCTTTCTCATCGACACCTTTTCGTCGAACAATCTATTATTAATAATAGTAGGATATTGGGCAAAGAAAGGAGTTGCACCATTACTTAAAGAAAGTACATGAACACAATGATTCAAAACAAGTTGATTAGCAATAAGCGTTGTAACTCGCTCTGTTCCACCAGAATGACTAATGTCACCTATCAAAAAGCAGATATTTTTCATTTTTTTCCTTTCATTTTAAGCCATAACTGTTCAACAAATATAAAAAAAATGCCGTACCGATAAAATAATATATTCCCTCTATTTTCTAATAAACTTTTATCAAAATCACTTTGTCTTATTAACCCTCTAAGCTCCGACCATCGTCTTAAAGCTTTAATATATCCTTCCGATCTCAAACTTTGCAAAATATAATATTGGCTAATCGAAATTAAACTAGAACTAAAGTACTTACACTTAGGAATACTTTTTACAAAAACTTCTGCCACACCTCTCAAGTCGTCTAAACTATTTTCTGTAATTTTTGCCGTAATTCCTTGTTCATTAAAACGGTAACCCAACAAACATTCATTAATAAAATAAATAGTCTTGGCATTCAAAAAAATAAATGGTGTTGTATAAGCATCTTCATACAATTTCCGTACAGGAAATTTTTGCGTATCGAAAAGTTTCTTATGGTAAATTCTAAGCCACGCAAACCAGTTTGATGAATTAAATATAAATTTCAAAATATCATCATCAATAACATGTTTTTGTGTATATGGGCTATCAGGCATAAAATTTATTTTTTCGGATGATTGATCATAAAACCTATAAGCTTTAAATTGAATTAAATCGACACCACTCTCCTCTAAGACAGTATACAATTTAGAGAAAAAAAGTCCGTCTATACGATCATCTGAATCTAAAAACATTAGGTATTCACCCTTAGAGTGTAGAATACCTGTATTTCTTGCCCCACTTAAACCTTGATTTTCTTGATCTATAAAAACAAACTGCTCTTTTAAATTATTATATCGCTCAGATATATATTTGCGTGCAATTAGCATAGAGCTATCCGGCGTACCGTCATTCACTAGAATAACCTCTACACCCGCAACAAGTTGGCAGCATACACTCTCCAAACACTCCTCAATATATTTTTCAACATTATAAATTGGTATAATTAAACTTAAAAGCATACTGCTACCGTTTTAAATAAGTAGATATTAGGAACATTCTTTTTTGAGTGTCCCAAATAAGCCCATTTCTAAAAAAATAATTAAATAGGGTCACCGATAAGATTTCTGTCGTTAAAATGGCATAGATACCACCGTATAACCCATACAACTTAACCATTAAAAAAGTCAATATTACATTAAAGAACACAAGTATAAATGTCTTCCGTTTCAAATATTCATATGCATTGAACTTAATCAAATATTTTTCTGCAATTGTAGACAGTCCTGAGAACAAGGTTACCAAACCTGCTAGCCACAAAATCTCAGTAACCCGAATAAATTCAACGCCATAAAGTACGCTTACAACCCAAGGTCCAAAAAGATATAACCCTAGTGTGACAAACAAAGAAATAACCACCACTACCATATAAAGTTGCGCAACATTATTTTGACTTTTTTCTAAGCTCTCCTCTTGATAGATTCCAGTAAAATAAGATGAAATAATTGCGAGAAGAACAAAGTAAAAACTGTTACCTAATGTCATAGCTACAGTATAAATACCAAGATCAAATTGTGACTCTAAACCTAGGAAGAGCTGTGCCGTTTTAGTAAAAATTGCAACCGAAAGTGAATACAATAAGAGCTTTTGACCGACTGCAAAAGTATACTGTCTATATCTTTTTATAGCATATGGCAGCATGATGCCAACAGACAGTTTTTTTTTCGTATAAAGATATTTTCTTAATAAAAATGGTATTAGTGTTAGTAAAATAATGGGAATACCGAGTGTTTCAATCGGAAGTTGAAATAAAACAATTAAATAGCGCACACTTAATGAAATGATTAGCGCTGTGATATTACAATATGCATTTATCTTTGATTCGAGAATTGCATTAAAATAAATACTATAAACATCATGTACAGCAAAATAAATTGCAATACAAGTTGATATACCAAAAATAAAGGTTAAACGATCTGTATAAAAATACAATCCACCTAAAGTAATTATTGAAAGTGAACCATAAATATAATCTCTTAACCTTTTGGAGGCATAAATTATATTTTCTCCAATTTTACGATTCTTGGCTGTTTTTTGAAAAATAATGTTCTCTGTTCCCATCAAGGATAACGTTTGTAAAATCGCAAATATGGAGCCAACGAAAGTCAATTTACCAAAGTTCTCAGGACCAATATATTTTGCTACGAATGAAGTTACGAAAATTAATCCAAATATAGCAATGAGCTTTTCAGACATCATCCAAATAGAATTTTTTATTCTAGGATCTTTAGCTGATCTTACAATTAACTTATACATACTTACAGTCGAATATCCACATCTAACTGATTTAGAATGTATTTTAAATCGTATAAAACATATTTTTCTTTTGCCGCTGCTTTAAACTCATCTATAGACATCTGTTTAAATTGATCATGCGCAACTGCTAAAACAATGGCATCATATTTAGCGTTCGCCAAACTAGAAACAGGGTCTATACCATATTCCTTTGCTGCGTCTAACGGATCCACCCACGGGTCATAAATATCTAAATCTAAATCATATTCTTTTAAAGCTTTGACCATATCTACAATTTTAGTATTGCGAATATCAGGACAATTTTCTTTAAAACTTAAGCCCATCACTAAAATTTTTGAACCCACCACTTGTATACGCTGCTTCACCATCTCTTTAATCAATTGTGTTGCAACGTATTCACCCATACGGTCATTTAAACGACGTGCCGCCAAAATGATTTCTGGATGCAGGCCTAAAGACTGTGCTTTATGGGTTAAATAATACGGGTCTACCCCAATACAGTGCCCACCCACCAAACCAGGGCGGAAAGGTAAAAAATTCCACTTGGTTCCTGCAGCCTGCAACACCGCTTCAGTATCTATACCCAACTTATTAAAGATCACAGCTAATTCATTAATTAAAGCAATATTCACATCACGTTGGGTATTTTCAATGACCTTTGCGGCTTCAGCCACTTTTATACTCGGTGCTTTATGCGTACCTGCAGTCACAATCAGTTGATAGACTGCATCGACAAAGTCTGCAACTTCTGGGGTAGAACCCGATGTTACTTTTAAAATATTGGTCACACGGTGCAGCTTATCGCCTGGGTTAATCCGTTCTGGACTATAGCCTGCAAAAAAATCCTGATTAAATTTTAAGCCTGAGACTTGTTCCAAAACTGGAATACAAGCTTCTTCTGTAGCACCTGGGTATACCGTAGACTCATACACCACTACATCGCCTTTTTTGAGTACTTTTCCATTACTAGTAGACGCTTTAATAAGTGGGGTTAAATCAGGTTGTTTAAATTCATCAATTGGCGTTGGAACAGTCACAATAAAAAAATTGCAGCTATTTAAATCACCTAAATTAGCGGAATAAGTCAGTTGCGTTGCTTGTTTAAGTTCTTCTGGTGACACTTCTAAGGTGTGATCTTGCCCACTTTGTAATTCTTGTATACGTTTTTGATGAATATCAAAACCCACCACTGGCAATTTTTTCCCGAATTCAACTGCCAAGGGTAAACCGACATAGCCTAAACCAATAACGGCAATTTTTAGCTCAGAGAGTTGTAGCATTTAAGCGCCTTTCAATTTATATCTATATTTTATGAAGAATGAATCTTTCGGCAGGGATACTAGCAGAAATGTATGAAATTTCTATTATGATTTGTGCTCAAATGACGTGAAAAAGATTGCAATGTATAATTTTTGTGAGTATTCACTTTTCCTATTTAGAATAACTTCATAATTTTTTAAGAATTCTCTTTTCTACTTTAAGATTCTGCCAAATATGCAAAATGGTTACAAATTGCTATATACCTCTTTCACAAGTTCGGTAAAATGACAGCAATTTATCCAAAACGATTTTAAAAAATTAATAATGGGATCTCGCGTGCGACACTTTCAACTGGCTATTTTATTAGCATGTGGCATTGCCACTACGGGGTGCGCTGTCACCTCTGGTTTACAAACCTACGACTTACCTCGCGAAGGGGTTTACACCACCGACTTGGGTACAGCGGTCAATGTGATTAAACTCACCCAAGACTCAATGCTAGCGGTGCAGCCTGCAGTTCACAATATTCAACAAGACTATGCGCATTTATTTCATACACCACAACGTCAATACACCTTAAGTTCAGGCGATATCCTGTCGATCTACTTATGGGCTTATCCTGAAATCACACCTGCTTCCACGAGTGTGAGTAGTGATGAGTCTGCACGCGCGAATGGTTATCAAATTGACCAAAGTGGCTATATTCAATTCCCGATTATTGGCCGTTATAAAGCTGCAGGCAAATCTTTAAGTCAGGTGAATCGTGAGCTGCGCAGTCAGCTATCGCGTTATTTAAAAACGCCTGATGTAGTAGCACGGGTTCTGTCTTATCAGGGCCAACGTTATTCGGTGCAAGGTAATGTAATGAAAGGTGGCCAGTTCTATTTAAGTGACCAGCCGACCAGTGTCTATACCGCTTTAGGTCTGGCCGGTGGTGTCAATGCACAACAGGGGGACAATACTTCTGTGACTTTAGTCCGTCAGGGACGTACATACCAGCTAAATACCGTAGAATTAGAAAAAGCTGGACTTTCTTTGCACAATTTATTGATCCAGCCCAATGACACTTTATATGTGAACAATCGCGAAAATCAAAAAATTTATGTCATGGGTGAATCTGGCAAAAATCAGTCCTTGCCATTGCGGGACCAAGGCATGAGTTTAAGTGATGTATTAGGTGAAAGTTTGGGTCTAGATCCACTCTCTGCCAGTCGCAGCAAAATTTATATTGTGCGTAGTCAAGCCAATACTATCCATACTGAAGTTTACCAGATGGACCTCACCAGTATTGCCGACTTTGGCCTGGCCAATCAGTTTAAAATGCGCAGTAATGATATTGTCTATGTCGATGCATCAGGCTTGGCCCGCTGGCAACGTGTCGTGAATCAGATGATTCCGTTCTCGAACGCCTTGTATAATCTGGATCGGCTGGGGCAATAATGCAGTTTCAGCATATTCTGGTCGTCTGTGTCGGCAATATCTGCCGCAGTCCCATGGCTGAATATTTACTCAAGCAGGCTCTATCTGAACGGCAGATCCATTCGGCTGGTATTGCAGCGATGGTCGGCTATCCGGCAGATGAGAAAGCCCAGCGCTGTATGCAAAGTATCGGACTGGACATGCAGGCTCATTGTGCCAAAAAACTCACTGGGGACATGATTAAACAGGCCGATCTGGTGCTGGTCATGAGTAAAAATCAGCAACAGCATTTAGAGCAGCGCTGGCCTTTTGCCAAAGGAAAAACTTTTCGCCTGGGGCACTGGCAATCAAAAAATATTGCTGACCCCTACCAGCAGGATCAACTCTTTTTTGACCACACCTTTGAGCAGATTCAACAGTGTGTAAATGACTGGATATCCCATCTTTAAATAATTGAATGACAATAAACTATGAGCCAAACCACCAACGCTGAAGATACCATTGACTTAAAAGAACTCTTTTTCTCATTGATTGCTCAATGGAAACTTATTGCCCTTTGCGTTATTTTAAGTATTGTGGCGGCTTTACTATATTTACGTGTTACACCAGATACCTATCGTGTGGATGCACTGGTTCAGGTCGAAGAAAGTAAAGGTACGTCTGCAGCTTTGCTTGGCGATCTGTCGAATATGATCGAGCAAAAGCAGCCAGCACAGGCGGAAATCGAAATTCTAAAATCACGTCTGGTCCTGGGCGACGTAATTGATCGCTTAAATTTAGATATTCAAGTTGCAGGAACAGAAGACTCCCTGTTTGATCGTCTGCTGAATCCGCATGATTACCGAACTGAATATTCGCCTCAATCCGTTTTATTCAGAGATGGTGATCAAGCGTTTGATATCCGCCAGTTTGATATTCCACAGGCCTATTATGACAAGACTTTAGAACTACAATTTAAAGAACAACAGTTTAGTCTGACCGATCCAAGAACAGGCCAAGTGGTTTTTTCTGGCCTGTTAAACCGCAATAATCAGGCGACTCATGCGAATGGGACCTGGAAAGTGGCAATTTTTAGTCAGGACCAGTTCCAGGACCGTTATCTCATCAGTAAACAGTCTCTGCCTGCTGCTGCAAATCGTTTACTTGCAAATTACTCTGTCGCAGAAAAAGGCAAAATGACCGGGATTTTAGGCTTAAATTATGAAGGCCAAGATAAAGCACATATTACCCAGGTACTGAATGCCATTCTGCAAGCATACAGTCAGCAGAACGTGGAACGTCGTTCAGCCGAAACGGCTCAAACGCTTAAGTTTCTGGAAGATCAGCTACCTGAACTGCGTCAGCAGCTGGATGTGGCAGAACGTGAATTTAACCAGTTCCGTCAGCAGTCTAATACTGTGGATGTAACCAAAGAATCCGAGTTGTATTTAACTCAAAGTATTGCGCTGGAAACCCAAAAAGCCCAGCTGGAACAGTCAGTTGCTGAGGCTTCAGCGAAGTACACCAGCGAACATCCGGTCATGCAGCAGATGGAAGCCCAACTGGCTGCGATCAATAGCAGAATTGCCGAGCTGAATGGAACCTTAAAACAGCTACCAGATTTACAACGTCGTTACTTACAGCTATATCGCGAAGTCGAAGTCAAACAGCAGCTGTATACAGCGCTGCTTAATTCTTATCAGCAGTTAAGAATTGCCAAAGCCGGTGAAATCGGTAATGTGCGTATTGTTGATACCGCTGTTGAACCACTTAAGCCGATTGCACCAAAAAAACTGCAGATTCTGATTCTGTCAATTTTCCTCGGTGGCTTCCTCGGCATCTTAATCGCACTGTTACGCAATATGATGCGCAGTGGTATTAAAGATGCAGCACAGATTGAGAATGAACTGGATATTCCTGTTTATGCCACCGTACCGCGCTCAGCAGTTCAAGAAAGCCGTGTAAAACTGCTGAAAAAGAAAAAATCTATTCCTGTTCTTGCAGTTAAAGATAGCGAGGATATTGCGGTGGAAAGTATTCGCAGTATCCGGACTACGATTCATTTTTCGCTGACGGAAGCCAAAAATAATATTATTGCTATCTCTGGCCCGGCCCCAGAAGTGGGTAAATCTTTTATTACAGCAAATCTGGGTGCCATTCTGGCGCAGGGCGGTAAAAAAGTCTTGGTGATGGATGGCGATATGCGCCGCGGCTATTTACACAAGTATTTTCATCAGGATACAGCCCCAGGACTGTCTGAGCTTCTGCTGGGTACTCATACTTTGGAGCAAGTCATCAAGGCCGACAGCTATGAGGGTCTGTACTTTATTTCACGGGGTAAAAACCCATCTAATCCTGCAGAGTTATTAGGTTCACAAAAGTTCCAGGCACTTTTGAGCGAGTTATCTGCTCAGTTTGATCATATTCTGATTGATACGCCGCCTGCCCTGGCAGTCACAGATGGTGTGATCATTGCACAGTCTGCTGGTGTGAACCTGCTGGTGGTACGTCATGCCAAAACTCAGATGAAAGAGCTTGAATTGACCATCAACCGTTTTGAGCAGGCGAAAGTCAAAGTGAATGGTGTGATTCTGAATGATGTACAAAAAGGGGTGGCAAGTAGCTATGGTTATAATTATGCTTATGTATATACTGCAAATAAAGACAATGACTAATTCATTGTAAGCTTTGATTTCACATCCTGCCTTAAGCAGGGTGTGAAATCACCCTCTATTACATTTATCCCAAATGATCATTGTTGAAAAAATCAACTAAAAAACCTATCGTGGTTACAGTTTAAAACTCCTGAGAATTTACAAGAATGTTTAAATCGAAAACACTGCTCGCCAGCTTGGCATTAAGCTCCTCACTAACCTTTGCGCAAGGCATCGTTTTAAATGAGCAAAACCTGCGTACCGATTTAAACTGGTTAAATCAGCAAGGTGTGATTCAAATCAGCACTTCGACCTGGCCAATGAGTGGTGATGAAATTCAACGTGCCCTTTCTCAGGCAAAAGTTAGCAATAGTAATCAACAAAAAGTCATTGATTCTGTCATGGCTCACTTAAATACCAATAACCAGTTACTCAAAGCATCCTTGTTTGCAGAGACAGATCAAAAAAATATTCCTCAAGCCTTTGGTGACCAGCAAAAAGCTCAATATCAAGCAGGTATAGAGTTGAATACAGGTAATCAGAATTGGGATGCTAGACTTCGCGTGAATGCAGAAAAAGATCCCCAGATTGATCATGATCAAGATGTGAATGTTGAAGGGTCTTACCTCGCAGGTAAACTATGGAATCAATGGCTAATTGCTGGGCAAATCCCGACCTACTGGGGACCTGGCCATGATGGCAGCTTAATTCGGGGTGATGCCAGCCGTCCTGTGTATGGTGTGACCATGCAGCGTGCCGAACAGCATGCTTTTGCAAATAAATGGCTATCCTGGATCGGACCTTGGCAATATCAAGCCTTTGCCGGACAACTAGATAACTACGATGCTGTACCTGATGCTAAGTTGATTGGTTTACGTGTCACCGCGCAACCTTTACCTTATCTGGAGCTGGGTGCTTCGCGAGCTATTCAATGGGGGGGAGAAGGAAGACCTGAAAGCCTGAGCTCACTTTGGGATGCTTTTGTCGGGAATAAAGACAATGGCGGCACAGGTGAACCTGATCCATCAAATCAAATTGCGGGTTTTGATGCACGCTTAAATCTACAACCATTGCTACAAGTCCCAATGGGAATGTATGCACAATATGTTGGTGAAGATGAAGCCGGCGGCTTACCGGCCAAAAAAATGTATTTGGCTGGAGTCGATTATTCCTCTAGCTATAATAATATGCCTTTTCAGCTATATACCGAATGGGCAGACACCCGCACCAATGGCAAAGCCCAAGGTATTTCTTATAATCACAGTGTATATACCGATGGTTTTTACCAGCATGGTTACCCATTAGCGCATGCGATGGGTGGTGATGGTCAAATGATTTCTGTGGGTGGTGATATTCGTTTCGATCGCCTGAATCGTGTTAATGCACGAGTACTGTTTGCCAAGTTGAATGAATCCAACCGAACTACTAATTTAGCTTTTCCAGCGCAAGATGAATTAAAAGCTGTTAATGTGAGCTGGACCCATTATCTACGTCCCGATATTCCACTAAAATTAAATGGCTGGATCAGCGATTCAGACCTATATGGTAATGATGGCGGTGCATCGATTGGAATTGAATTTCCTCTAGAAAAAGGCTTATTTTCCTACTAAGTTCTTTGCAAAAGATACTTTTAGTTGTGACAATCATTGTTGCTAGACAATCTCTAACAATGATTAAATTCTGAAAAATTAAAAAACCAGCTATTGCTGGTTTTTTATCTCTTTAAACTTCAACACAACTGCGATATCCGCTTGCTAAAAAACCACCCAATCTTCAAGATTTCTTAAAAATTTCTGCTAAGATGGAACGAACATTAACGATAACATCATATTGGAATAATACATGAGTAAGGCCTTACCGATTGCTGTCGCTGTTCTTCTAGGCGGTGCTGCGCTCGTTCCTGTTTACTATGCAATTCAACATCCGGTAAATCAAACTTCTAAGGCATCTAAAGATGCATCTGCAGTTTCTAAAATCAGCTATGCTCTCGGTTATGAAGTCGCACATCAAACTCCACCAGAGCTGGATATCAACAGCTTCATTACCGGTGTTCGTGATGGCCATGCCCGTAATGAGGCAGCCTATAATGAAGAAGAACTACAGGCAGCTTATGAGCAGTTCCAGAAGGATATGCAGCAAAAGCAGCTTGATGATGCTAAAAAGGCCCAAGCTTCAAGTGATTCTTTCCTGACTGAAAATGGGAAAAAACCTGGCGTCAAGACCACTGCTTCAGGCCTGCAATACCTAGTAACCAAAGAAGGTACTGGAAAATCACCTGCTGCAGATTCTATGGTTAAAGTTCACTATACTGGCAAGCTAGTTGACGGTACAGTATTTGACAGTTCAGTAGAACGTGGTGAACCGATCGAATTCCCACTGAATCAGGTTATTCCAGGCTGGACTGAAGGTTTACAGCTGATGAAAGAAGGCGGCAAAGCCACCTTATATATCCCATCTCAGCTCGGTTATGGTCAGCAAGGCGTTCCAGGTACCATCCCGCCGAACAGCACTTTGATTTTTGATGTTGAACTCATCGAAGTAAAATAATACGGTTTAGGGAGAGCACTATGCTCTCCCTTGTTTTTGAGAAACTAGAATGAAAATACAAATTAGTCTTGCTGCCCTGCTGTTATGTTCCGGTAGCCTATACGCCAAGGATATCACCACCAAAAGTACAGAAGCAGAACAGGTAGGTTACAGCTTTGGCTATCTCATGGGTCGCAATAATGCCGATTCATTAAAAGGCATCAATCTAGATGCATTTAGTGCTGGACTGAAAGCCGCAGCAGCAGGGCAAAAAGCCAGCTTGACTGAAGAAGAAATGGCCAAGGTACTGATGCAATACAAGCGTCAGGCAGATGCTCGCGAGTTAATTGAGCTCAAGAAAACAGCTGAAGAAAATGCCAAAATTGGCCGTGAATTCCTGGCTGAAAATGCCAAAAAACCAGAGATTAAAACGACTAAATCAGGACTTCAATATCAGATCCTGCAAGATGGCAAAGGAAAATCGCCAAATGCGAACAGTAATGTCAAAGTACATTATGAAGGTCGTCTGATTGATGGGACTGTGTTTGACAGTTCAATTGCACGTAATCAGCCGGTTGTATTCAAGACCAGTCAGGTGATTATGGGCTGGACCGAAGGTCTGCAACTGATGAAACCTGGTGCCAAATACCGTTTCTTTATACCCGCAGAACTTGCTTATGGGCAAATTGGTTCAGGTGATGTGATTGAACCGAATAGCACCTTGATCTTCGATATTGAACTGATTGAAGTCATGAAATAATCAAAAAGGAGATATCCGGGCATATCTCCTTTTTTTGACTAAAAAGAACAAATTAATCTGCTGTAATCCTGTGACATCTGTTTGGCTTTTGCTATGTTTATACTTTCATCCAAATACTGAACAACAATAGAGGAACTTCCATGGCAGCAATAAAGACACGTGAGATTCAATATACGGCGCAGGATGGCAGCCAGTTAATCGGTTATTTTGCAGCGCCCGAATCCGATACGCCTGTTCCAGGTGTAATTGTGGCACCTGAATGGTGGGGGCGTAATGACTATACCGAACAGCGTGCCCGTGAACTGGCTGAACACGGCTATGCTGCCTTGGCGATTGATATGTATGGCGATAAAAAAGTCACTACGGCATCGAATCAAGCCTATGAATGGATGATGCAGACGTTTGAAGATCCCGATACGATTGTGAACCGTGCTACTGCTGCCCTGAATACCCTCGCGGCACAAGATGAAGTTGATGCAGATAAACTGGCCGCAATCGGTTTCTGTTATGGCGGTAAAGTCGCACTCGATCTGGCGCGTTCTAATGCCCCATTGCAGGCGGTGGCAACTTTCCATGCCAATCTGTCACCCAAAGCACCTGCTCAAGAAGGTCAGGTTCAGGCTGAGATTCTCGTTCTGCACGGTGAACAGGACAGCATGGTTTCACTGGATGATGTTGAAAGTTTCCGTAAGGAAATGCAGGCCGCCAATGTGAAACACGACGTGATCATCTTCAAAGATGCTAAACATGGCTTTAGCAACCCGCTTGCCGATGAACGGGCCAAAGCCAATGGTGTAGACCTTGGTTACAATGCTGAAGCAGAAAAACAGAGCCTTGAGGCAATGTATGCCCTGCTGGCACGTCGCCTGGCGTAAAGAATATTTGTGCTATTCCACTCTGAGGGGGAGCGGATTAGTGCAAAAAATGATTATTCAAGAAGAAATAAGGAGAATGAAATGGCTGAGAACAACTGTCCATACTGCAACTATGACGAATATAATGTCATTGCCAAAAATGACTTTGGTGTGGTGTTGCCTGAACCGAATTCATTATCCCAAGGGCATAGTGTGATCGTTCCGCTGCGTCATGTGGCTTCCTTTTTTGAAATTACCGATAAGGAACGTAAAAGCTTGATGTCTTTGCTGGAACAGGCACGTAATGAACTGAATTTACGTTATCAGCCATCTGGCTTCCATGTAGGTTTTAATGATGGTGAGGTATTTAAGGCAAAGTCTGAACACCTGCATATTCACCTTATTCCACGTTATGAAGGCAAAGTGCTGAAACTGGATGCCCGTTGGGGAATTGAAGACTAACATCAGTTTTTAGAGCAAGTTTTACCAGAGTGAATGAACTTCGGATCATTCACTTTTTTATTGTCTAATCTGCCTATTTACCTTGATACACTTTTCACCGATTCCTTCAGCTGAATCCGCTATAATGCCTTCCTGTTTCCCTGCCTTGTCCAGTATTCATGTTTGTATTTTCAGATGCGCTTTTAGAATGGTTTGATGTTCATGGCCGGCATGACTTGCCGTGGCAAGTAGCAGATGACCCTTACAAAGTCTGGATTTCTGAAATTATGCTGCAGCAGACTCAGGTCAAAACAGTATTACAGTACTTTGACCGTTTTATTGCACGTTTTCCTACGGTTCAGGACTTGGGAACCGCGACCTGGGATGAAGTTGCTCCCTACTGGGCTGGTCTTGGCTATTATGCCCGGGCACGTAATCTGCATAAAGCAGCTGGAATTGTAGCTAAGCAAGGTCATTTTCCTGAAACCCTGGAAGAATGGATTGCCCTGCCAGGTATTGGCCGCTCGACGGCTGGTGCATTGATGTCTTTAGGGTTACGTAAATACGGCGTGATTATGGATGGTAATGTCAAACGGGTTTTGTCACGTTTCTTTGCCATTGAAGATGATCTGTCTAAGCCCATTCATGAACGTGCCATGTGGCAACTGGCTGAAGAGCTGTGTCCTAACGAACGTAATCATGACTATACCCAGGCAATTATGGATCTGGGAGCCACAGTTTGTACGCCCAAGAAACCGCTGTGTCTGTATTGTCCGATGCAACAGCATTGCCAGGCACATCAACAAGGCTTAGAAAACGAGCTGCCTTTTAAGAAAGCTAAAAAACCAGTACCGGTGAAATCTGCCCAGGTACTGATCTTACAATGTGGTGATCAATGGCTGTGGCAGCAACGTCCCAATACTGGACTTTGGGGTGGTCTGTGGTGCTTGCCGATTATTGAAGAAGTACATGAACTGGATGTATTAAAACAGAGTCTAGGCTTAAAACAGTTCATACAAAAAGTCGAAATTTCGCACAGTTTTACCCATTTTACCTGGCAGCTGCAAGGTTTGGTATTTGCTATTGATGCTGATCTGCAAGAGCATTTAGCTATTGAACTGAACGGAATCTGGCTGGAGCCAAACGCGGCAGTTCAGGCCGGCATCCCCACAGCAATGAAAAAATTGATCTCTGCAACTCAACTGTGACATATTTAGAAATACGAGATTTTTAACTTAATAATTTTGAATTTGATACAGGCGCACAAGGAAGGATGCTTTGCAGCACAATATTCGTTTTGCCATTATTTCTGTTTTGATGCTGCTATTGGCAGCGTGTAGCTCTACTCCAAAACAGCCGGGTTCTACAGTACTAAATCCGATTCTGGTACAGCAACTGAGGAATACAACAATGCCCTCCCGGCTGCCGATCCCGGTAGATAACATCAAGACACGCCAGCTCAAGGATACCTGGGGAGCTTCCCGCAGCAGTGGCCGCCTGCATGAAGGTATTGATATTATGGCTCCACGTGGAACCAAAGTCCTGAGTGCGACGGAGGGCCTGATTGCAGACTTACGCAATAACAATTTGGGTGGTAAAGTGATCTGGATACTCGGCCCGGGTGGAACCTGGCATTATTATGCGCATCTTGACGGGCATAAGCGCGGCTTGAGTGTCGGGGACTATGTCAAAAAAGGTCAGGTGATTGGCTATGTTGGCAATAGCGGTAATGCACGGCATACTGCGCCTCACCTGCATTATGGGCTTTATCTGCAGGGTAAAGGCCGTGGTGCAGTAAATCCCTATCCATATTTACGTTAATTTTAGGAAATGTACATGTCAGAAGCGTTGATCAACCGTCTGGTAGAATTTGCTGAGTCAGGCAATCAACAAAAAATCGTGTTCAATGACCAGACTTATCAGGGCTGGATTATGGAAATCACCGAAGATGCACTTCTGATCAGTACCGGTTATGCCGATAAGAGCGGCAAAGACGCCTGGATCCAGTTTAGTGATCTGGAGCAGGCAGAGTTATCTTACTGGGATAACCAGCAAGATCAATGGACCACGTTCAAACTCTAAAAATAAGGAGCATCACATGACCATTCAACGCTGTGGCTGGTGCTCCGATAATTCTCTTTATATTCAATATCACGACCAGGAATGGGGACAGGTTATTCTGGATGAACCGCGTCTGTTTGAAATGCTGTGTCTGGAAGGACAGCAAGCAGGATTGGCCTGGATCACGGTCCTGAAAAAGCGTGAAGCATACCGTGAACATTTCTTTCAATATTCTATTGCAACCATTGCTGCTTTTACAGATGAGCAACTCACAGCAAAACTGCAAGATGCTAGTCTGATCCGGCATATCGGTAAATTGACCGCAATTCGGGATAATGCCCGGGCCTGGCAACAGCTGAAATCTCAAGATCATGATATAGTCGAATGGTTATGGTCTTTTGCCCGGCAGCCACGTTTAAATAATGATGTGGCAAATTACCGGCAGGCTCCGGCACAGACGGCTGAAAGTCAGCACATGTCCAAAGCCTTGAAAAAAGCTGGTTTCAGATTTGTTGGTCCAACGATTTGTTATGCCTTTATGCAGGCAGTGGGCATGGTCGATGACCATGAAAATCACTGTCACTTTAAAACAAGATCCCCTCATTCAAATAAGAGCTGAGCCCATGTCTAATAATACCATTCAAGCCTATGCCGCAATGTCTGCAGGTGCCGCACTAGAGCCTTATCAATTTGATGCAGGTGAACTTCAGCCACATCAGGTCGAAGTCAAAGTTGAATATTGTGGCCTATGCCATTCCGATATTTCAGTGCTCAATAATGACTGGGGATCTTCAGTCTATCCTGTTGTAGCCGGCCATGAAATTATTGGCATAATCACACAACTGGGTTCGGAAGCCAAAGGTTTAAAGGTTGGTCAGCGCGTCGGCATTGGCTGGACAGCAGAAAGTTGCCAGCATTGTGACCCATGTATTTCAGGTCAACAGGTCATGTGTACTGGGGGTCAGGTGGCCACAATTGTTGGTCATGCCGGTGGTTTCGCCGATAAAGTCCGTGCTGGCTGGCAATGGGCAATTCCTCTACCGGAAGATCTGGATCCGACCAGTGCCGGTCCTCTGCTCTGTGGTGGTATTACCGTATTTGATCCGATTCTGAAACATCAAATTCAGGCCATTCACCATGTCGGAGTTATTGGCATTGGTGGTTTAGGGCATATCGCCATTAAATTGCTCAAAGCTTGGGGCTGTGAGATTACTGCTTTTACCTCCAACCTGGATAAAACCGATGAGCTGAAAGCGATGGGCGCGGATCATGTGGTGAACAGCCGTGATCCGGCAGCAATTAAAAAACTGCGTGGTAAATTCGATCTGCTGCTCAGTACCGTGAATGTTACGTTGGACTGGCAGGCTTATCTGGCGACACTGGCACCGAATGGTACCGTGCATATGCTGGGCTTACCTTTAGAGCCGATGCAGATTTCGGCTGGCTCATTAATTGGCGGTGCCAAATCCGTGACTGGTTCACCGACAGGTTCTCCAGCAGCTTTACGTCAGTTACTGAAATTTGCCGCGCGTAAAAATATTGCGCCACAAATTGAATTATTTCCAATGTCAGATATCAATACAGCGATTGAACGCCTGCATTCTGGCAAGGCCCGTTACCGTATCGTGTTAAAAGCAGATTTTTAAATTGTTGATTTGAATACACTCATCTGCCCTTCTGCGATAGTCGGGCAGATTTTTATCCGTTGGAGCGTAAAACTTCGGGGTTCAGCCCGAGGATATAAGCGACTGGCGTAAGCCATTAATGCGGTGTTTGCTGTTGCTGAATATAGTGTTTAATAATTCCGATTGGCGCACCTCCGCATGACGC
>NZ_PQLP01000049.1:0-18536 GCF_002918965.1 Acinetobacter sp. ACNIH3
GGCTGCTGGCATTGCTGAATAAGTTGATGTTTAAATTCAGCTGTGAAGGTTCGACGGGGCTTTTTTAGCGTTGGTGCACTGTCTATAACTGTCTTTAAATCCATAAATAGGTGTCCACTTAAATTTAAGTGGACACTATCGCGGTATTAATGAGTTAGAAAAAGTGGGGTTCAGCGGACGCTTACATACCAATACCTGCATAGGCCAAGATTGGGTTTACCTCAATATCTGCCTTGGATTCAATTAGTTTGCCGAAGTTATTATCTGTAACTGTGATCGTAGTTTCATTGTTTAAGTGAGCATAAGAGATTGAACCTATCGCAAACCATTTATCATTGAAGTCATAAGTAAAACCTGCAGTGACGACTGGAGCAAAAGCATCTGTTGCTTCAACTTTAACTTTTGGATTAGCGTTTTCATTTGGTGATCCATCTAATGATGCTCCAGCTTTATTATCCAAAATATTAGCAATCATATGACCCGCAGCAATCAGGTCTCTTTCTGTCTGTGGATTAATTTCAAGTTCATTAAAATAAGCATACATGAGGCCTACGCCAATATAAGGACGGAACTTGTTTACGCCAGTTTTACCAAAGTGATACTGGAATTCAAAAGCTGGTGTCCATGCTCGGGCAGAAGCTGCAGGACCATGTGCCTCTAAATCTGTAATAAAAATATCATTGTCTAACTCAATAGAACCGACGATTGGCGAAGCAATTGCACTAAATGGAGCATATATTTTTCCCTTTCCTTGTAAGTCTACTTTAGGTGGAATCCCAGCTTTCATTTCAAAAGAAATATTATCAGTAAAGAAATAATTGGTCATGATGCCTAATGTGGTGACATCATCTGCCTCTAACCCAGTTCCCGGATTACTCCAGTTTTCTAAACCATAAATATTTGCCGTACCACTCATGAACGCTGGCAATGTACTATTTGGATTCACACCATTAATTAAATCAATTAGCCAATTAGCCAAACCTGATGAGTTTTCTGCACGGTTATCAATAACTGCCTGGGACGAGATTTCTCCAACATCAGATTGAATACCTTCATAAGCAGCTGTACTTACTTTAAACGGCTGTGCTTTGCCTTGCGGCATGACATGTAAAGCCCCCACTGAGACTGAAAAACGTTTAAAGCCCTCGGCTTCCATACTGAAATATTTTGAATAGTCGGCCGCCTGAGTGGTGGAAGTAATTCCAATAAGTCCGGTAGCCATACATATAAAAGTTGATTTTTTCATCTTAAAGTTCACTCCATGAAGTTTAAATGACGGATTGTTATAAGTTCAATTTAGATAATTATAGAGTATTTACTCTACTCTAAAATTGCTTAAATTAAGATAAATGGAATACTTGAGACGTTGTTTTTTTAATCAAAAAATGGTAGCAAAATTAAATGAAACATCGTTTGATAACACAATAAAAAGACTTGTTTTTACATCTCGCTCTTTTTTTTTGTACAATAGACTGAGTTATTATTGAGTCAAGCTGATGAGCTCCCCAAATACTCCCAAGAAAAAGCCTTTAGTTAATTTGCCGTTTCCATTGAAGCAAGCTGATCAAGGTGCAACAGATGAGATCTTAGAGGATCTTCGTCCCAAGCCACAACGTTATGCTGATCGAACCTGGATGCCACCACGTGGCACCCGTCGTTCAATGGGAAAACGATAAGTTTTCTAATAAAAAAGCCATGGTTTGACCATGGCTTTTTTATTTATTGCTATTTAAATCATTTAACTTACTGAGAAGCTGGCATTCTGCGGTCATTATTTTGGTAATGGCTTCTTTTCTGATGATACATATCTTGATCGGCACGTTTTAGCATGTCTTCAAGACGTTCATCTGCATAGCTAGTGGCATGTCCAATTGACAGGCTGATTGGCTGATGTGAGTAAAACTGGTTATCAACCACTAAAAGTTCATGCAAACTATTGAGACAATTTTGCAAAGCAGTTTGATCCGCACCAGGTAAAAGGACTACAAATTCATCTCCACCAATTCGAGAGGCAGAATAGGGCGTATGTTGAATAAGTTGATTCAGGATGTTACCTACGCGACGTAACTGGTTGTCTCCAGCATCGTGTCCAAGGTAGTCATTTAATTCTTTGAGTCCATTGAGATCCATAAAAATACAGGATACTGGGCGTAGTAAATTACGCTCCAGACGGTTTAGTTCCTGCATGTAAAATGAACGGTTACATAGTTGGGTTAAGACATCATGTCTGCCTAAATATTCCAGATAATGTTCAGCTTTTTTACGTGCGGTAATATCTGTCAGGGCGATCTGAACAATACTCCAGTCATGGAGGTAATCAGGGAATACGGTAAATTGAAGCAGGACATGACGGATACTGCCATCCAGTGCATAGTTTACGGCTTCACGCTGATGATGCAGATTACCATTCCAAAGCTCAATAATTTGTTCTTTAAAGGTCTGTACCATTTCTTTCGCAAAGACTTTATGTACATTCTTTAATAGAGCATCTTTGGTTGAGGCGCCGAACAGATCGAGAGTGGCCTGATTGACATCAATGATTCTAATCTCTCTAATGCATTCATAAATAAAATCATGATGTACATCCAGAAAAGTCTGAAAATCTTCAATTCCTAAATCACGTAAATGATCTAGTTTAATTTTAATATGGCTAAAATCCTCGATCCATAATGAAGCCGGTGAATAAATAAAACGAGCTTCAGCCAGATGGCGATTTTGTTCTTCTAAACGACGAGCTTGTGTATAAGCAGTGATGTCTTCAGTAGTAATCAAGAGTAGGGAGAGATCATGCTCATGTTGTGGCAGGACAATTCCTTTCAGCTGAATATCCAGACGTTGACCAGTCAAGGTATAGTTTACTGCTGAATGGGAAAATTGGGTGTCTCCATTCCATAAAGCGACGAGTTCGTGGATGTGGGATTTGCTCATATCCTCTTTGAACACGAGATCCAAATTTTGACTTAGATGGTTAAAGTCATCTGCCTGATAAAGTTCTAGTGTTTTAGGATTGACCTTAAGCAGTTTAATTTTTTTCGCACATTCTAAAATACGTGATTCGTCTTCTTGCAAAAAAGTGAGTAAATCCTGCACCCCTTGAGCACGCCAGAGATCAAATTGTTTTTTTACCTCACTAAAATCTTCAAGCCACATGGCAATAGGAGATAGTTCAAAAATTGGAGAATCCAGCATGTTCATTCAAGCAGCTCAATTTTATTATTTAATTTAATGAGGCAAGTATAAGACCAAAAAAATGATTTTAGAATAATGTGATAATTAAATATTTATCTTGAAATTGAATGCTATTTTTATTAGATCACCTTTTATATTTCACAATAAAAAAGCCAATTCAGGAATTGGCTTTGATTGACAATAATTCTGAAATTAAAGAGGGTTTCTACGTGCTTTATTTTCAGGTTTTGGTGGCGCGATTTCACGCTTACCATGCCAGACATCTGAAAAATCCTGTTCATTAATATTATATAGTTCGAGCAGTGCCAGAATCACACCACCAAAGACCATTGGACCTTCAGAATTGTTCTGGAAATCGAAAACCTTACCATTCAAATTATGCAGAATGTCCTGAATCTCAAAAACACGATCACGGCCATTACTATCTGTTGGATACATTTGGGTATTCAGTAAAATTTTAGCCAGGCTTTTTTCACTATCGGTCACTGCAAGCACTTCGATCAGTTCATCGGTGGGGTCAGCAAAAATGATAGAGTCACGGAAAATGGTTTTAAGGAATTTTTCATTCAATTTCGGAAGCGGTTTTTCTACAAACGGGCGAAAAGATTGCGGGAAAATCACATTATGTGAAATCCCCTTAAACATAGGCGCAATTTCTTCTACTTTATAACCTGCAATGCCGCAGCCGACCGAGGTCAGGAAATACTTATTTTTCGGATGATTCTTGGTATAAATTTTAAAGTCATCGATATAATGCTGAATCTGTGACAACGGCATTTGTTGCAAATGCTCATTCATTGTAGGAATAGCATAGCTTTGACCAGACCAGCCACGACCAACCCCTTCTACAGCACCAAAGTGCTCAAGCGCTGTTCTTGCGGCACCGCCTGCATGCAGCCCTGCCATATTGCTGCCAAATACGAATACAGTATTTTCTGGCAAGGATTTGACGATGCTTTCATCATGGTATTGGTAAGTCATGGCTTTTGATTCGATATCCTTATTGGTTTCATGTTGCCTTTGAAATTGCTAGGGGTCAAGGCAAATTGTATCTATAAGAAAGCAAAAGTCTCAAGAGAAATTAGAACTTTATGTAACTGAGTTTTAGCTATCTTCATAGAGATGTTTAAAGTGCCACTTGTTTGAGTTCTTAAATATTATTAGCTAATTTTTAAATAAATATTTTTGAAATTTAATAAAATATTCAAAGCGGACAAGATGAGATGGAACTGTTTTGTAATCATTCTATTAAGTTACTTATAGACTTCAATTTTTACCAAATAGACACCTGTTTAGGCATTGAGTAATTCAGATTTAACCCCATAATTAGAACAACAAAATATTGCCAGTGAATTGCCGCAAATTATGTCTGATAAAACCCCTTTCGATTTAGTGACCAGCTATCAACCTGCTGGCGATCAGCCACAAGCCATTGAAAAACTGGTTCAGGGAATTGAACGGGGCTATAAGAATCAGTTATTGCTAGGCGTGACAGGGTCCGGTAAGACCTACACTATGGCCAATGTAATTGCGCGGACGCAACGCCCGACCATTGTCATGGCACATAACAAAACCTTGGCAGCACAGCTCTATGGCGAATTTAAGGCATTCTTCCCGAATAATGCGGTGGAATATTTCGTTAGTTACTATGATTATTATCAGCCTGAAGCCTATGTGCCATCTTCCGATACTTTTATCGAGAAAGATTCAGCAATTAATGATCATATTGACCAGATGCGGTTATCCGCAACACGTGCTTTATTAGAACGCCGTGATGCCATTATTGTTGCTTCAGTTTCTGCAATCTACGGTTTGGGTGATCCGAATGCCTACATGAGCATGTTGCTGCATGTGGTGGAAGGGGATCGTATTGGTCGGGATGACATTATTCGCCGTCTGGTCGAGATGCAATATACCCGCAATGAACTGGAGTTCCTGCGCGGTACCTATCGTATTCGCGGTGAAATTATTGATATTTTCCCTGCCGAATCGGACCAGAATGCGATCCGTATCGAACTGTTTGATGATGAGGTAGATTCGATCCGCTGGTTTGATCCATTGACTGGCAAAATGATCCGCAAAGTACCGCGTGTGACAATTTATCCAAAAAGTCATTATGTTACACCAAAGGATAATCTGACCCGTGCCATTGAAACCATCCGGGAAGAGTTAAAAGAGCGTCTGGTGTTTTTCCGTGAAAATGACAAATTATTAGAAGCACAGCGTATCGAACAGCGTACCCGTTATGATCTGGAAATGATGCAGCAACTGGGCTATACCAATGGCATCGAAAACTATTCACGTCATTTATCTGGCCGTCCCTCAGGTGAAGCACCGCCAACATTGTTCGATTATGTACCTGATGATGCCTTGCTGATTATTGATGAATCACATGTAACCGTTCCACAGATTGGTGCGATGTATAAGGGTGACCGTTCACGTAAGGAAAATCTGGTGAATTATGGTTTCCGTTTGCCGAGTGCACTGGATAACCGTCCAATGAAATTTGAGGAATGGGAGCGTATTGTTCCAACCACGGTTTATGTCAGTGCAACGCCAGCACGATATGAACTGGAAAAGTCAGAACAGATTGTAGAGCAGGTGGTGCGTCCGACAGGATTGGTCGATCCTGAAATTGAAATCCGTCCAGTGCTGACCCAGGTCGATGATGTATTGTCCGAAATCAATATCCGCAAAGATCTGAATGAACGTGTACTGGTGACGACATTAACCAAGCGTATGGCAGAAGACCTGACTTCATATTTGAAAGAATATGGCGTAAAGGTAGCCTACTTGCACTCAGATATCGACACCGTAGAGCGGGTAAAAATTATTCATGAATTGCGTACCGGTATTTACGATGTGCTGGTCGGGATTAACCTGTTACGTGAAGGTCTGGATATGCCAGAAGTGTCCTTGGTAGCGATTCTGGATGCAGATAAAGAAGGTTTCCTGCGTTCCGAACGTTCGCTGATTCAGACCATTGGTCGTGCTGCACGTAACTTGAAAGGTAAAGCAATTCTTTATGCGGACCGGATTACGGACTCCATGCAAAAAGCAATTGATGAAACGGATCGTCGTCGTACCAAACAAATTCAGTTTAATGAAGAGCATGGTATTGTCCCACGCAGTGCCGTACGTCAGGTGATCAAGGAAATCGATACTGGAGAGGTGCTCGATGATGACCAATTTGATGAACGTATCTCAGATCAGGCTAAAGCTTTAAGTGCGGATGAGCGGCATCTGCTGGCAGATCCAAAACTGTTTGCAAAGCATATGACTAAACTTGAAAAAGAGATGCTGAAAGCTTCTAAAGAACTGCAGTTTGAACAGGCAGCGCGTTTGCGTGATGAAATTCTACGCTTGAAGGCTCAGATGCTGAGTTAAGCAACTGATCTGCCTATGATTAGTTGTGTAAAACTAATCATAAATCTTACATATCGATACACAATCATTCACACGATGACGTTATTGTTGTTACAGATAAAATTTTACAAAAACATGTGGTCCACTCATCTGTGTGAATGAAAGGATACTTTATGACAACTAAGAATTTTTCTCAGGCAAGTCTAAAAATTGCCAAAATTGCGATTGGTAGTGCTGTTCTTCTGGGTTTGGGCGCTACGACCATGGCATATGCGCAAAAACAGTCATTACCGACTGTGGAAAAAGTTGAACTGGACCGTTATTTGGGTATATGGTACGAAGTGGCGCGTAAGCCTTTATATTTTCAGAATAAGTGTAACCGTGATGTCACAGCAACGTATACTTTGAATGAAAATGGCAATATCGTGGTTGATAACCGCTGTATTAAAAAAGATGGTGAACAAACCCAGTCAGGGGGTGAGGCATTTGTGCAAAATCCACCCCAAAATACCAAATTAAAAGTCAGTTTCTTGCCAGACTTCATTCGCTGGATTCCTGTCGGACGTGGCGATTATTGGGTCTTGAAACTGGATGAAAACTATCAAACCGTTCTGGTCGGTGAGCCTAAACGTAAATATATGTGGATACTCTCACGTGACCCGCAGTTGGATAAAAATGTAGTGAATGAATATTTACAATACGCACAGTCAGTCGGTTATGACCTGAGTGATGTGATTCACACCAAACAAACTGCGCGCTAAACTCAGTTTATCCTCAAACCATGCTTCGGCATGGTTTTTTTATATTTATACAATCAGAAGCTACACCTTGAAAATTTATCATTCGATCAAAGAATAGAGACAAGTATTCTTGAAGACATCCCGATATAATGCGCGCAAAGAGATTTTGGGGTAGTGAATGTATAAAGGGATCGCGCTGTCAGTGCTGGCGTCACTGGTTTTTGGTGTGCTTTATATTTTCACGCCTTTTCTGCAGCCACTAGACAGTGAGCAAACCTTTGCATGGCGTATGTTGGCGACCCTCCCGTTTCTGACGGCGTTTATGTGGTGGTCAGGTGATCTCAATCATATCAGCAGTATTTTTAAGCGAATTCTACAGCAGCCGACGTTTCTGATCTGGTTAATTATTAGCTCTTTACTTTGTACAACCCAACTCTGGTTATTCTTATGGGGGCCGATTAATGGTCGCGGCCTGCAAGTGTCGCTGGGTTATTTCCTGTTGCCTTTGGTGATGGTTCTGGTTGGCTGTGTGCTCTATAAAGAAAAATTGTCTGCCTGGCAGATGGCGGCGGTGGTTTGTGCGGTACTGGGCGTGGGACATGAAATCTGGCGGATTGGTTTTATTGCCTGGGAAACGGTCTATGTGGCTTTGGCTTATCCACTGTATTTCTTCCTGCGCCGTCGCTTTGGTACGGATCACTTGGGTGGATTCTGGTGGGACTTGTGTCTGATTCTGCCAGTGGCTTTCTATCTGGGCTTTGTACATAGCGATTCTCTCAAGCTAATGGTCAATTTCCCTCATCTCATCTTGGCAGTGTTGGGTTTGGGTTTCTTAAGTGCTTTAGGCTTAGGTAGTTATATTCTGGCAAGCCGTTATCTGCCTTTTGTGATTTTTGGTCTGCTGAGCTATCTGGAGCCAGTGTTACTGGCTTTTGCCTCGATGGCACTCGGAGAACGGGTGGAATCTGGAGAATGGCTGACCTATATCCCGATTTGGTTGGCAGTGATGGTGCTGATTGTGGAAGGAATATTGCATTTAAAACAGCAGCAGTTGAAAAAAGATGAACTTGAAAAAAAAGCTGAAACGTTGGAAAAATTCAAAAAAAATAATGAATAATGCTATTTGCATAAGTGTGATATTCGTCAGATAATTTTGACGTAAATGTTATCTAATTCATGTACCATTTTGTTTAAAAGAATGTTCGTTATATTTAAAGGGGATAAACATGTCACAGATTGCGATTCCATATCAGTTACGTGCACGTTTATCCCAACTGGAACCGAGCCTCGATTTAGAATGGGAGCGGGAGCTTAAAGCCGTTCTGGCAGATATCTCGCCTGAGCTCAAGGAAAGTATCGATTTTCAGATTTTAAAGCCAAAAAGAATTCTCTGGGATCAGGAAACCAATCAATACCGTTATCAGGCTTATCATTCGGTAGAAGCTTTAAGCCAAAAATTTCTGAATGACCGGATGCGTTATTATGCCAGCACGTTCGGTCTCTCTTTGAAAAGCCTGCTCGGGTTAAATGACAGCTTGCAAGTTGCAGACTACCTGGAAAACGTACTCGAGCAGATTGATAAAATTGAAGTCAATGAAAACTTCCAGATGCAGCGTGAAAAGCTGGAACTACGTCGTACTTTCTTGTTGAATGCTGCTGAAATTATTCGTGGTCTTCAATTACAGCCGGTCGAAGGCGTACGTAAGCTCACTGAACAGCAGGTTAAATGCTTCATTATTGAAGTGTTTATCAAGCAACAGTTGTTGGGCTACTGGTATAAACCTTTATTAAAAAAACAGACTGCGGAAATGCAACATCCGCTATTCCGTTATTTTCTGATTAAAGAACAGCAAATCCGTCATTTTGATATTGTCCGCACTTCACAGTTTTTATTTATCGTTGCGCCTGTGATGGATGTACAACAAAACCCGTATTCTATTCGTCGCTTCCTCATAGAAGAAAAAGGTGCATTAGAAGATCAAGTTTATCTGAATATTCTGGTTCTGGATCTGAAAGAGGATATGAATGAAGAGGTAGTAGAGACACTGAAATCCCAGATGCAGCGAATGGTAACCTTGCAAAGCCAGATCCATCTGGACGTCAGGGACATTGTGCATAATCTGGAGCAGGTCTCTGAACTAAAGTTATTGTCTCTGCTGGTCGAGCCGGTTCAAGTGGTGGAAAAGAATGCCGATGTTGTGGCGCAACGCCATTTGAAGCAGTTGGAGGAAATTTTGACGCGGGAATTGCTGCTGCCAATGCGGGATGCGATTCGTGATCATTTATCGCATATTGAAGAGTTTGCTTATCTCTATTTGCATGTACATAAAATCTTTACTGAAATTTTAGCCTATTACCGGGACTTCAAAGCTCAGCCAGGATTTATGTTTAATTCCTATATCCAGAATTTCGAATATAAGTTATTGGCATTTATCCGTTTGCTGGAAAAGCGTAAGGGTGAAACCTTTATTCCGATGAACCGGAATGAATGGCAGGTAATGCATCAGCGTTCCGAGCAGCCGATTAAAGATATTCAAACCACGATTGCCGATAATGTGCAGCAATATCGGGATCTGAAAAAATATATCAATACGCTGAACCGTCAGAAAGCCGAATATGAAAAAAAATCCATGCTGAAAAAGCTTTGGCGTAAAGATAATTCAGATGAGGCAATAGAAATAGCACTGAATAAATTGCAGCAGTTAAAACGTAGCATGTTCCTGGAAATTATTCAGGTGCCAAGAACCCATGAAAACAGCAGTGTATTTCTAGAATTTGAAAGTTTGCAAAGTTTCCAGAAAGTTGAGCGTCACTATGCCTTTCCTTGTGGGGATAATGGTCTCACCCGGTTACCTGTACTGATTCATTTGCCAGAAACTTATGATGATTTTGATGTGGAAAACTTTAATGCTTCTATGAGTCTGGATATGAATTTTTCAGCAGGCAGCAGGCTGCAACTGGATCATGAAAATGCAGTTAACTTCGAGATTTAGATTTGTGTGAATAAACAACATTTAACAAAAATCTGGTTTAGAGCTTGAAAAATGTTATTTTTCGACTTTTAAATGCAAAATCATCTGACTAATTACAACTATTTTCAAAATTTATAGTGAATATAGGTCTTTTTCCTCAGCACTTTGGCAGCTTTTGATTCAAACTTGCTGCCAATTCCATTACAATTATGGGGTTTTGAAATTTATGCTTAGATTTACAATTAATTAGAGGACGTATCTGTGAGCAAAGACACTATCGTTGCCCTCCATGCAGAGCACCAAGGTCGCTGGAAAAACCGTGAAGAACTCGCGGAGCGTATGATTGCCCTAGTAGGTCAGTTATATCGTGAAAAAAATATCGTAGCTACAGTTTACGGTCGCTCTTTAATTAACCGTTCTGTAATCCAGATCCTTAAAGCGCATCGTCGTACTCGCGTATTGGACGTTGAGCTTTCTGTTGTAGACACTTTCCCAATCCTTGAAGCATTGGCGAAAATTGAAAACATCGGTACTGCTGAAATTGATCTAGGCAAACTTGCTGTTGAATTCAAAGCAAAAGGTGGTGATGTTAACGCATTCGTTGCTGACGCTGTGAAATCTCTTGAAGGCAATGCAACTTCAGTTGAAGGTAAGGACGTTGTACTTTACGGTTTTGGTCGTATCGGCCGTATTCTTGCACGTTTGATGATCAGCCAGTCAGGTCTAGGCCGTGGCTTGAACCTGAAAGCAATCGTGGTTCGTAAATCATCTGACGGTGACTTGGAAAAACGTGCGTCATTATTACGTCGTGACTCAATCCATGGTCCATTCGCTGGTACGATCTCTGTAGATGAAGAAAACGAAGCAATCATTGCAAACGGTCAGTTCATCAAAGTGATCTATGCATCTAATCCATCTGAAGTGGATTACACTGCATACGGTATCGAAAATGCACTAGTAATCGACAACACGGGTAAATGGCGTGATGCTGAAGGTCTTGCTCAACACCTGAAATGCCCGGGCGCTGCGCGTGTCATTCTGACTGCACCTGGTAAAGGTGACATGAAGAACGTTGTATATGGCGTAAACCAGGCTGACATCCTTGATGAAGACAAAATCATCTCTGCAGCAAGCTGTACAACGAACGCGATCACTCCAACACTGAAAGTGTTAAACGACAAATACACAGTGATCAATGGTCATGTTGAAACAGTTCACTCGTTCACGAACGACCAGAACCTGATCGACAATTACCACAAAGCTGATCGTCGTGGCCGTGCTGCTACACTGAACATGGTAATTACTGAAACTGGTGCTGCTAAGGCTGTTGCAAAAGCGCTTCCAGTACTTCAAGGTAAACTGACAGGTAATTCTGTACGTGTACCTACACCAAACGTATCTCTTGCGATTCTTAACCTGACTTTGGGTCAAGAAGTTGATCGTGACGAAGTGAATGAATACATTCGCCAAATCTCTATCAATTCTAACCTTCAAGGTCAAATCGGTTATACCAACTCGACTGAAGTGGTATCTTCTGACTTTATTGGTTCACGTACTGCAGGTGTATTCGACGCGCAAGCGACAATCACTTCAGGCAACCGCCTAACTGCTTATGTTTGGTACGATAACGAAGTGGGTTATAGCTGCCAAGTATTACGTATCGCTGAACAAATGGGCGGCGTAAGCTATCCAAAAGTTCCTGCTGAAACTAATGCATAATTAGTATTGAGCTGAAAAAAGGGCCTCATTTGAGGCTCTTTTTTTTATTGCACGTTTTTTAGTTTAATTTTTGGATTGAAATAGAATATTAATTTGAAAAATCACCTTGCTGATGAATTCTTGATCTGATAGCTTTCTAAACGAAAGTACATGCTAAAAAGTAAGTTTTTAAATTAAGAGAAATATTATGTCAGCTTATGAAACCAGTAAACTACTGGGTCAGGTTTTATCAACGGAATGTCCTTCACGTGAAATACTGGAACACTTAGCCAATAAATGGTCGATTCTGGTGTTACGTTGCTTAAGTGATGGCGTACATCGTTTCAGTGAGCTGAAACAGCGCATTGAAGGGGTGAGTGAAAAGATGCTGGCCCAGACTTTAAAAATGCTGGAGCAGGACGGGTTCATTTTAAGAACAGTCTATCCTGTCGTACCACCAAAAGTAGAATATCAGTTGACCATTACTGGTTCACAGGCCGCAGAAAAAATAAATTATCTGATTGGCTGGTTAGAGCGTAGTCTGCCGGAGATTTTAGAAAATAAAGAACGTGTTGCAAAATAGAAGCTAAATTGCTTTTGAGGAAGCAATAAATGAAAAAGTCAGAAAATTTGGTTGCTACTTTAATTGGCGATCTATTGGATTTTATGTGCGATCACTATTGCTCTTTATGCGCTGATACAAAGGTTTGTAGAAGATAAGTCTACTGCAAAAAAAATCTTTTGATTTGGTCGGCGACAATGTTTGCACCTATAGCGGTGTTGATGATTTATACAAGTTGGGAAAAACAAAAAAGTACAGAGCTTATATTTCAACAATATAAATATATTGATGTCAATTAATTAAAGTCAAGACTAAATATAATATATTGAAAAATATGGTCTTAGTTGGCGATGACAATTATGACCATTTAAAAAAGACAACTTCATCTATTTGACGATGATTGTATTTTTCTAAAAAAGAGTGTTTGGTTTTAAAAGAGCTGATAAGTGACGAAAGCGGTAAAAAGGAATTAAAAAAATTAATAAATTTCCCTCTCCTTAAAGCAGAGGGTTAAGGAGAGGTCAATTAAGATGAAATTTTTGTCTCAAGCCTCTTCCTGAAATCCCACCGATCAATCAGTAAAATTCCAATCGAGAAAATAAAGCCAAGTACCACGCAACCGATCCACTCAAAATGCTCCCAGGCATAGACTGTACCCAGTGAACCCAAAGCTGCGCCGCTAAAATAAATGGTCATATACACGGCATTAATCCGTGAACGTGATTTTAAATCAATCCGATAAACCAGATTCTGATTTAATACATGGAATGCGCTCAGGCCAAAATAAGCCATCAATACGCCAATCGCATAGATCACAATATTCTGCTGGGCAAAATATAAGGGCAGTGTAGAGCTGAGCATTAAAGCAATACATAGCTTGGCGACCAGATTTTCTCTGCCTTGTCCTACGGTTTTGCCTGACCAGCTTGATGAATAAATTCCGATGATCCCTAATAAGCCGAACAGGCCAATTTCAAAATCAGTGAAATGGTAAGGTGTGCTACCTAGTACGAAGGTCATGGAAGTAAAGACCATAGATAGAATACCGAAGCCTAAAGCACCTGCGCAGGCACGACGAATCAGATGCGGGTTCTGCTTAGCGATGACAAATAAAGAGCGATAAATACTGCCAATGGTCAAACCCGCCTGGGGTTGAGTATCTGGTAGTTTTTTCCACATGAGAGTGGCAAAAAGCAAGGTAATGATTCCACTAGAGAAGTAACACCTTCCCAAGACCAATAGGTCGAAACAAAGCCAGCAAAAGTCCGCGATAGGATGATACCCATCACCAAGCCACTCATCAGTTTACCAACAATGGTAGCAATGGATTCAGGTGGACTAATCGTAGAAGCAAAAGGAATTAAAACCTGCGCCGAGATTGCGCCAAACGTCGCACATAAGGTAAACACATAAAGCGTTGATAAAGTCGTGCTGAATGAAAGCAGAATCTGTGAAATGGCTGCAAAGACCATCAGACTGACCACTAGCTTGCGTTTATTCAGAAAATCTCCCAATGGTACTAACAGCATTAAGCCCAGTACGTATCCAATCTGGGCGATCACTACCGTTAAGCCAGCCTGACTGGTTGTAATTCCTAAACTTTCCTCGATTGAATAGATTAAGGGGTGATTAAAATAAGCTGATCCAGCACAGAGACCACATGCCATTGCCATAAGTAATACAAATTGTGATGACAATGGGCTGACAGAATTCTTTTCTGTAGTCATAGCTATACCATGGGCTCTTTTTCGACGTTGAGCACTATAGGCAGCTCGATGCCAAATCAGAAATAATAAAAAACGATCAATTAAGCTTTAAAAACTATATTTTGAATTTTTATAGGTCTGAATATTTTTCAGACTGTTTTGTATTTTGAGACAAGCTGAATGAAATTACCCTTGAAATGAGTGATCTTCATGGAATAGTGCATAAATGTAGTCGAGAAATGCTTTAAAATATGGCAGAATAGGCGGTTTTAAAGTTTTTAGAGGATTGGCAATATGCGCTTTGTTGATGAAGCAGTCATTACCGTAGAGGCTGGCGACGGTGGCAATGGCGTAGCCAGTTTTCGCCGTGAAAAGTTCGTACCATTTGGTGGTCCAGATGGTGGTGATGGTGGTCGTGGCGGCAGCATTTATGTTCAGGCTGACGACGACACGAGTACCCTTGTAGATTATCGTTATACCCGTAGATTTCGCGCTGAACGTGGTAAAAACGGTGCTGGCGCAAACTGTGCTGGTCGTGGTGGCGAATCAGTTATTTTAAAAGTTCCTGTAGGAACAACTATTGTAGATAGTGAGTCTGGCGACATTATTGGTGACCTGATCGAAGACGGTCAAAAGGTATTGGTTGCTCAAGGTGGTGATGGCGGTTTGGGTAATACCCACTTCAAATCGTCGACTAACCGTTCTCCACGTAAGTGTACTCATGGTGTTAAAGGTGAATTCCGTGAAATCCGTCTGGAGCTAAAAGTGCTTGCAGACGTTGGTTTACTGGGTATGCCTAATGCAGGTAAATCAACCTTTATCCGTGCAGTATCCGCTGCAAAACCGAAAGTGGCAGATTATCCATTTACCACAATGATGCCAAATCTGGGCGTTGTAGATGCAGATCGTTACCGTTCATTTGTGATGGCTGATATTCCAGGTCTGATCGAAGGTGCTGCTGAAGGTGCGGGTCTGGGTATTCGCTTCCTGAAACACTTGGCACGTACACGCATTTTGCTACACATTGTCGATGTACAACCGATTGATGGTTCAGATCCTGCTTACAATGCCAAAGCAATTATCGCAGAGCTTGAGAAATTCTCGCCAACGCTCTCTAAATTGCCTGTGGTATTGGTTCTGAACAAGGTTGACCAGTTAGCAGAAGAAACACGTGACGAATGGTGTAACCACATTCTTGAAGAATTACAGTGGGAAGGCCCTGTCTTTAAAACTTCTGGCTTAACGGCAGAAGGGACGAAAGACGTTGTGTACTACCTGATGGATCAAATCGAACAACAACGCGAACGTGAAGTTGAAGATCCAGAATATGCAGCAGAAATGAAAGCATTCCGTGATCAGCTGGAAGCTGAAACACGTGAACAAACGATTGCTGCGAAAGAAGCTTATCGTGAAATGCGTCGCGCTCAACGTCTGGGTGGCGATGACTTTGATGATGAAGATGATGACGACAGCGACGTAGAAGTATATTACGTACGTTAATCTTTTAAAGATAAGTCTGAGGACAAGATGATAGAAGTGGTAGATGGGCAACGTCAGCTCAAGGGTTGTAAACGAATCGTTGTTAAAATCGGATCATCTTTACTCACAGCAAACGGGCAAGGTTTAGATTTAGATGCCATCTCGCACTGGGCGGGACAAATCGCAGATCTACACAATGCAGGACACGAGATTATTCTGGTGTCATCAGGTGCTGTGGCTGAAGGTATGGTTCGAATGAAACTAGAGAATCGACCCACCGATCTACCCAGTCTTCAGGCTTGCGCTGCCATTGGTCAGATGGGGCTTATTCATACCTGGTCAAGCGTGCTGGATAAACACCAGATTCAGACTGCTCAGGTACTGTTAACCCATGATGACCTGGCAGATCGTCGCCGCTATCTCAATTCATGTGATGCCTTGCAGCACCTGATTGAATGGCGCGTGATTCCGGTGATTAATGAGAATGACACCGTTTCGACGGATGAAATCCGTTTTGGTGATAATGATACCTTGGCTGCCATGGTAGCAGGTCAGGTGCATGCGGATCTGCTGATTATCCTGACCGATCAGGAAGGTATGTTTGACTCGGACCCACGTTCTAATCCGGATGCTAAACTGTTCCATACCGTACGTGCGATGGATGAGAGTCTATTTGATATGGCTGGCGGTGGTGGCAAATTTGGTCGTGGCGGCATGCTGACCAAAGTCCGCGCTGCACGTCTGGCTGCGAAGTCGGGTTGTCCAACGCTGATTGCCAGTGGTGACAGTGACTGCGTTTTATCGCGTCTTATGACGGGTGAAATGTTGGGCACTTTATTCATCACTGATGATGATCGTGTTACTGCACATCAGCAATGGCTGGCAGCGCATTTGCAAACGGCAGGTCGTCTGGTGATTGATGATGGTGCTGTTAAGGCCATTAAAGAAAATCACCGCAGTCTGTTGCCGGTAGGCGTTAAAGCAGTTGAAGGTCATTTCGAGCGTGGTGATGTGGTGGAATGTGTCGATACACAAGGTCACCGTATTGCGGTCGGACGTGTGAACTTTAGTTCACGTTCAGCTGAGATCGTCAAAGGTCTAGCATCAGACAAAGTGCATCAAGTACTCGGTGAAGCCCGTTCATTGGAAATGATTCACCGCAATCATATGGCGATTTATTAAGTGTAACAAGCAATTACAATGAATATGGTATTTCTATTTATTATTTATTTAATCAAATAGATATGATGATATTCAGAGATGCGTAATTACTTGGAATAACGTTGAAATACTACTTATTAGGAGGTTAAACTGGAGGTTACTGGTTTAACCTTTTTTAATGGGGAAGTATCAATGTTGACACAATTACAAATAAAAGCATTGAAGCCTAGAGATAAGCTCTACAAGATTTGTGATGGCGATATGCTATATATCTTTACTTCCCCGACAGGTAAACAAACTTGGAAAGTTTTATATACTTTTGAACATAAGAAAGGAACTGTAACTCTTGGACCTTATCCGGCTATTTCAATCCAAGAAGCAAGATTAATGAGGGATGCAATCAAAGCTCAACTTGTAAAAGGTAATACACCTAGTGAATTAAATAAAAAAGCTAAAAAAGAAAAACTAGAAAGTATAACTTTAGAGGAACTATTACAGGAATATTTGGTGGTAGTTACACCTACACATAAAGGGGCAAAACAAGAGAAAAGTGTAATTAAGAGCTATATTAGAGACTTTCCAAAATTGATGAAAAAGATGGTTAAAGATATAGATTCAGGAGATATAGATGAGTTTAGAGATATAAGATTAGAAAAAGTGTCTCGTTCAACTGTAGCTAGAGACCTAGGTGTTTTAGGAGGGGTATTTAGATATGCTATTGAAAAGAAAAAAATTATAAAAGAATCCCCTTTAAGAGCTGTTTCGAAACCCAGGAAATTTAAACATAGGGATAGAAGAATAACAGAACAAGAAGTTGCCCAAATTCTAGAAGAATTTAAATATCAACCAATATTTACACCTTTAAATAAAAAGCAACAAACAGCTTGGGCTTTCTTATTTGCAATTGAAACTGCAATGAGAGCAGGTGAAATTGTGACAATGAAATGGGAATATGTCTTCGAAGATTATGTCCATTTACCAGATACAAAAAATGATGATTCTCGAAATGTTCCTCTTTCAAGTAAAGCAAAAGAACTTTTAGATCTAATGAAAGGAGTGAATAATGAATATGTATGTACATTAATGAATTCTAATACTCTTTCACAATATTTTTGGCAGATAGTAACGGAAAAGCTAAAAATTGAAGACTTAAGGTTTCATGATACGAGGCATGAAGCTACAACCAGATTAGCACAAAAACTACCTATACAAGACTTAGCGAAAGTCACAGGTCATAAAGATCTAAAAACTTTAATGCGTTATTACAACCCTACAGCTTCGGAACTTGCTATAAAGATTAATAGTTAAATATTAAAGGAAATTATAAATTGTCTAATGAAAATTCAATTGATATTAAAATGCTCTCACATACTTGTGTGTTTGAACTGAAAAAAACTTTAGATCTTTTTAGCGCTGATGAGCAAATTTGGAAGGAATTAAATCATATTCATGTTTTAGGTCTATCGCTAGATTTCAAAGAACTTTTAAGTAAAGTAGATGAACAATTTAAAAATCTGGGAATGAATTTATTTGTCAACTTTGAAAATCTTTCTGCTGAAAGAAATGATGGAGTTGAATATGCAAAACTTAGTATTTTTATTAGCTCAATGATAATCGCATATATACAAGAAAATAAAATAGATGCTAATTACTTGATAAATGA